>SKOF01000299.1 GCA_007120155.1 Thioalkalivibrio sp.
ACGCCGAACAGCATCACCATCCCGAGCATGAAGGTCGCGCCAATCTGGAACATCGGGCTCGACAGCGAGGTCGAGATGCTCGCAGTACGCAGCGTGGCAGCCGTTGCAATCTGATCTTTCATGGTCATCTCTCCTACTCTCCTACAGGTTGGCTTCCGAATTTGTCAGAATTCGCCGTAGCGCCCAGGCCGAGGCAAGCCCCAACACGAGCCACTGTATGGCGTTGGCTATTGCCGTCGCACTGAAGAACTGTCGGGCGAGCACCTCCAGTTCCGCAGCCATGGCCGGTGGATACTCCGCGAACATGGCCGTGGGTGCCTCCGGCGCACCCACCAGGTGCGGCACCGCCAGCAATCCGAGCGCGACCCAGCGCCAGGGTGATCTCAGGAACGCCACCCCGGCGAGTCCCGCGGCCGTGCACACAACGGTGAACAGCCACCATAGCTGCCGCCCTTCCAGAGATGCCGCGGCCGCCCCCGGGATCTCGGGCGGCTGCCCAAGCGCCGGTGCCAGGAAGAAGACAGCGTATCCCGCGGCACCCCAGAGCAGACCGTGTCGCCAGTCGAATCCGGCCGCGGTCTGGTTTCTGCGTGAGGCCACCATCACGCTGAGCATCAACATGGCGAACCCGGCGCCGATCATCATGTTGGACAGCAGGGTCAAGCCCGTTCGCTGCACCCCGTCCCCATGTTCATGATCGTGCTCATGGGCCCCATGCTCGTGGCCGTGGCCACTGTGTGCATGGAGAGATGCGAGTTCGTCCTCGAAATGCTCCGCACTCTGGATGATCGGGAAGACCTGCCAGAACTGCACCGCAGTCAGCAGCAGGCCGGTCGCCGCACCGATGAGCAGCGCATAGAGCACGATTTGCCGAAAGAGCATCAACTGCGTCCTAGTGGCAGGGGAAACCCGCTGCGTGGCGCATGTCATGGGCAGCGGTATGCACTGCGGACATATCCACGAAACCCACCCCGAACAGCATCACCATGCCCAGCATGAAGGTCGCGGCGATCTGGAACATCGGGCTGGACAGCGAGATCGAGACGCTCGCAGTACGCAGCGTGGCAGCCGTTACAATCTGTTCTTTCATGGTCTGGTCTCCTTTGGTTCGACAATCACAGTCAACACGGTACGGCACTGTCCGAAACTGTCATCCACTACGCTCTCAACCTCATGCAGAACCTGGTTTGGCGCCGTACGTCGAGACGTTTCCCGTACCGAATCATCCGGCTCAATGCCAGGCATCCTCTCACTCAATCTTCCCGCACCCAGCTTGCCCGTTTCTGAAGCCTCACCAGAACGGCATCCATGACATAGCCGACACACCCGATGATGACGATCATCGCCATGAGTTCGTCATAAAACAGGTTCTCACGCGCGTTCTGGAGCGTATATCCGATTCCCGAACTGGTGCCGAAGAACTCCGCTGGGATCACCACGATCCACGCGATACCGACTGCGAGCCGGAGCCCGGTCATCACGTCGTATGCGATCGCCGGCCAAATCACCGAAGTCAGCATCTGCCATGGATTCGCGCCGAGGTTACGCGCAACCTTCCGCCAGGACGGATCGATCTTCGCGACGCCTGCCGCTGTGGCAAAGATGATCGGCCACACGGCGCCGATGAAAATCAGGAAGACGACCGCCTGGTTCCAGGTCGCGAGGGCGATCACCGCGATAGGCTCCCAGGACAGCGGACTGGTCATGCGCATCAGCTGGAACGGCACGTGGGTCGTCTCGGCCGTCAGTCTGCTCAGGCCAACCATGATGCCGATGGGCACTCCGACCGCAATCGAGAGCAACAGACCCATGCCCAGGCGAGCGCCGCTGGCCGAAATCGACTCCTGCAGCGTCCCGTACGCCCACAGCTTGGGCAGCCCTTCGAGGAGTGCTGCTCCGGGCCCGAACTGGTCGAAGAAGAACGGCGCTGTCGGATCCAGGGTGATGAACCACACACCGAGCCACCACAGCACACCCAGGATCAGGAGTCCCGCACAAAAATCGAAGACCTTCTTCCCGGTTGATCGCATCCACTTCTTCAACTGGTCCGAACCACCGGACGCCACGTCGGCCTGTACTGTGCTCAAGGCTGATCCCCCTTTATCTGATTCCGTCTGCAAGCGAAGGTCATTTCGGCATCATCCCGCCGGCCCGCGCGACTTCTTACCGCCAGCCAGGCCGTCGACCCCGGACAACCACAATGCAATTCCAAAGCGTTCATCAATTTTTCCTGCGGTGATACCAGCTGTAGCGGTTGATCAGGCAGACAAGCACGCTGTCCATGATGTACCCGATCACACCGATCGTAACCAGCATGGCTGTCAGATAGCTGTAATCCACCGTCTCGCGTGCGTCCCTGATGGCGTAACCGAGTCCCGAGGTGACGCCCAGCAGTTCAGCTGGCACGAGCACGATCCACGCAACACCCAGGGCGAGTCGCAAACCGCTGAAGATATCGAACGCAATCGCCGGCAGAATGACCGTCTTGAGAATGTGAAGGCGGCTGGCGCCCAGATTTCGGGCGACCTTGTACCAGTTCGGGTCCACCTTGGCGAGTCCCGCTGCGGTCGAATACGCCACCGGCCACATCGCAGCAATCACGATGAGAAAAACGATCGCCCCGTTCCATGTCGCGAAGATGATCACCGCCAGCGGCATCCATGCCAAGGGGCTGACCATACGAATAAACTGGAACGGCGAGTGCGAGAGATCCCTGAACCGCCTGCTGCGCCCGATGAGAATGCCCAACGGCACGCCGATGATTGAGGCAATAAGCAGGCCCGTCCCCAGACGGTCCACGAGACTTGCACTGATGGCACTCTGTATCCTGCCCTGCTCCCACAGTTCCGGAAACTTCTGGAACGTGGGAATCGGGCCGAACCCCCCGAACACCCGGGTTTCCGGCTGGCTCACCAGGTACATGATTCCGAGCTGCCACAGGATCAGAAGGACCACTATCCCCCCGGCGGCATACATCAGGCGCCGCGCCCCTCGGACGCACATGCGACCAAAAGCAGGCATCTCACGCCCCTGGGGCGCGGCATCAGTACTCATATCTTGAACACCTCTTCACGTTCGTAGGGGTTGCCTTCCTGGGGAACACTCTTGTCCTGCCGCCATGCCGGGAACTTCTCGAGCGAATTCCTGATGAACTCGTAATTGACCAGGTCTTGGACGATGAAGTCCGTGTCCAGCTCATCCAGGAATGAACGATCACCCGTAATGACCACCTTGCGCATCTCGTCGACCACGACCTTGGTCGCCGATGGATAAGGCCAGGCCTGCATGTTGATGCGGTCCTGCTCCCACTCCACGTGTTTGATGGCCTGGGGATTGTCGTAATAAGCCGGGTCGTAGAAGTTCATGGCCCGGTCGATCACCGGGAAGGGGAAGGGCAGGTAGCCGCCACCGTCGCGGGAAAGACGCATAGCCGCCTCTTCCCGGTTCTCCGCGATCCAGAGCTGCGCCTGGACAATGGCGTCCGTGACCGCTTGAGTCCACGCCTTGCGATCAGGATCCTCGACATCGGCTTCGTGCATCACCACAACGCAGCACGGATGACCCTTCCAGTAATCTCCCGTGAAGCGCAGCATGTTCGCCCCGGCCTGCACCTCTCCCAGGGAATTGAACGGCTCGGCAACGATGTAGGCATCGATTCTTCGTGCGGCAAGCGCGGGCGGCATGTCCGGCGGCGCCACCACCTGCAGGTTGCACTCGTTGGGCGCGAGGCGCGCGTCCTGCGAACGGATCACCGGCGTGATGCCGTATTCCCGCAGGAACTGCTGCAGGATGATGTTGTGATTGGAATACCACCACGGCACTGCCACCTGCTTGCCGCCAAACTCGGCCCAGCTGGTGATTCCCGTATGCCTGCCGACCACGCAGGCCGAGCCATTCGTATGGTCCCAGGCCGTGATCTTGACCGGTACGCCCGTGCCATAGCGCATCCAGAGCGGGATGGGATTGAGAAAATGCGATACGTTGTGTCTGTGCGACTGAAAGGCCTCCACAAAAGGCATCCAGCCGCGATGGAGTTCCGGGCGAACGGCGTCGAGCCCCTGCTCCTTATAGAAACCCTTGTCGTAAGCAATCAACAGGGCCGCCGCATCGGTGATGGGGATGTATCCGACACGCACCACCTCATCCTTGGGTTTGTCCGGCCAGGCCTGACCCCACGGCATCATCGCGCCGAGGCCGGCGGCAGCACCCGCCTTAAGGAAGCTGCGCCGGTTGAGGCCCGTGCCATGATCAATCAAGCCCGGCTTCTCGATGCCTGCACCCATCCCGAGGATCCCTCTCAAACCGGCACGCGGGTCTGTGGGATCGTAGTTCGCTCTCAGTCTCGGATCGGGTGCCCCGTCCGCAATATCCGGGTCCCTTGGGGGCAGTCGCGGGTTGTGGTGCTCAATATCGCCTGATTTCTTCCTGGTGGTCATCGGGGCTCCTCCTAAACTTGTATAGTTT
Organism: Thioalkalivibrio sp.; assembly: GCA_007120155.1. Lineage (GTDB taxonomy): Bacteria > Pseudomonadota > Gammaproteobacteria > Ectothiorhodospirales > Ectothiorhodospiraceae > Thioalkalivibrio_A. The sequence goes on from SKOF01000299.1 coordinate 4,465, forward strand.
TACCCGTTGATGGATCGGACACGCCTGGTGTACCGCTCGCTGTCCATGTCGAAGAATTCATGACGCTCCGAGCGCCACTTCATGCTCTGCACTCCGGCCCCTGTGTCGCTTCGCGCGATAGCGCCAACCGCGACCCGGAGATGTCGTCGTCCAATCAGCCCGCCACGGCGGCTGATGCTTCGGAACCGCGCTGCTGCACAGTGCCCGCATCCTTCTCGTCACCGACCGCGGGCCGCTGACCCCTCGCGCTGGATGTCGCATCATGAAAGGCGGTCATCAGCCGTGCGCGCATCTTCTGAACCTCCGGATCCTCGCGGTTGCGCGGGTCGGGAAGGTCGATTTCCAGCTCATCCATAAACTTGCCGGGCGAGCCCGCCATGATCAGGGCGCGGTCGGCCATGATGACCGCCTCATCGATATCATGGGTCACCAGGATCAGGTTGATGCCGATCCGCTTGGCAATGGCGCGAACATCGTGCTGCAGGGACGCGCGGGTGAAGGCATCCAGTGCGGAGAAGGGTTCATCCAGCATCAGGATCTCGGGTTCCATGACCAGGGAGCGGGCCAGCGCCACGCGCTGTTGCTGTCCCCCGGACAGGTCCTGGACATTGTGGTCGGCGAATTTCTCGAGTTCTACGAGCCTGAGGGCCTCGTCGACCCGCTCGTCGATCTTCTTTTTCGGCCAGCCCGCAAAGCGCAACCCGACGCCCACGTTCTGCGTTACCTCCATCCAGGGGAACAGGTGCGGGGCCTGGAACATCATTACCCAACGGGGCGAGGGAGCCCGCACTTCGGTATCCCCGAGATGCACCTTTCCGCCTGTCGAAGGAAGCAGCCCGGCCATGATATGAAGAAGGGTCGACTTCCCACAGCCGGAGCGGCCAATGATCGCGAGGGCCTCACCCGGCTTTGCCTCCAGGTTGACCTCTTCGAAGGTGAGCGGGCTCTTGGGTGTGTATTTGTGTGTAAGGCCCTTGATCTTGATGTCTACGCCGCGGACTGGCATCGATTGCCTCCTACCAATAAGCAATAAGCTGTACGAAATTTCTGGTCAGATGCGTTCAACAAAGCGCCGCGTGTCGATGCGGCACCATCGCATCCCCGTAGTAAATGCAGGGCATCCCTGCCTCGCAGGTCCAAACCTCTATCTGCACGGGTCCAGCTCAAGCGCTGTTCAGGCGTTGACCCACCTGCTCCATGCGACGAGCCAGCTCTTGCTCATCCAGCAGGCCGCGCCGGATCATCGAGTGAGCCAGGGCCAGAAGCTGTCGCTCCGGGAACGGCACTTCCTCGTAGATCGTCTCCGACAGGTCGTCCTCTTCGGCCCGTCGCTCGAGCGCCGGAAGCGCACAGGAGCCCTCTTCGATCTCTTCATGGAACTTCACGCAGGAATCGCCCGCGAGCAGATCACAGGTAGCCTCCAGGGTGATCTTCCATGGCGGATCCGGGTTGGTGACCCCGTACTGGGCCGCCAGATCCTCCCAAACTCTGCCCTTGCTCTGCACCTCCTCCAGCAATGGGATCGGAGACGTATCGATGACCCTTTCGATCTCCTGGCCATCCGAGGCTTTACGATTCGTCGCAGTCATGGCGGACTCCTCAAGGATCTGACCACAATCAGTGGTCGTGGTGAACCGGGTTCTTGGCCTTGAGAACCGGGCGCTTCGCATTCGAAGTAATCCCAGGCTTCGGCAAGGCAACACCGATCAGACAGTCGCGGGTCACGATCTCCGCCAACTGATCCTCGGTCCAACCCTCGGTGCCCTCGGGCCGGACCGGCATCACGATGTAACGGGTCTTCTGGTTGGAGTCGGCCACCCGCACCTCAACGTCCTCAGGCAGCTGCATGCCGAACTCCGACAGCACCTGGCGCGGCCAGCGCACGAGACGGCGACGATAGTTGGGGGTGCGATACCACTCCGGGGACTGACCAAGAATCGGACGGGGATAGCAGGAGCAGAGCGTGCAAACCACGACATGCTTCAGTTTCGGCGTATCCACCAGGACACGGAGGTTGCAGTAATCACTGGGGGTGCCAAAGTGGGTCGGCGGAGTCATCACCCAGTCGATGCCCACGGCCTTGCTGGCCTCGACACCATCCTCTTCACACAGCTTCTTGTACTCGGGGTCCAGCCACGCCTTGGCCACCAGGCGCGCCGCCGGCAATGGGCCGAGGGTGTGTACATACTCGGTCCACACCCGGTGATCCTCTGCCGAAAAGAGCCCTTTCTCGATGGCCAGTTCGCGGACAGCCAGTTCGAGGATCTCAAAATCGCTGACCTCGTCAACCATCGGTGCGGGTTTATGGTCATGATCTGCCATCTGCATTTCCTCTTTAATCTTGTATGTTGGCGTGACGTCTTACGCCTTCTCTAGATACATCTCGGGGATTTCGGTCTCCAGGGTGTCGCCCCCGTAGACCTCATGATACTCGGGCCAGAGATCGCGCTGCGAGAACACGATGCTGTAGAACCACACGACATTGTCCGTGTTGTCCCAGGCTTCGTCTTCGGCAGGGGGGCTTTCATAAACAGCCCTGACGATCGTGCCGACGGCCCCGCGGACGTAAGTCATCGTGCGGGTATAAAAGATATCCGGGCGGTCCTTGACGCGAACCCGATCACCGACCTTGAACTTGGCCTTCCCCGCCTTGCCCTTGAAACACTGGGGATCGCCAACGCCCGTGGCGATCTTGGCGTGATGAGTCCTGTCGTGCTCAACTCTGCTCATAGCGCTTTCTCACCTCTTCGATTTTGTCGTGCAGCTCAGTGAGCGTGACGTACTGTTTGTCGATAAGGATCAGGGCTGCCGTCATCAGCCAGCGCCCGTAATAAGGAAGCCCGAGGTAGATGGTCTGGCCAACATCAACGTTCTGACGCCGACGACGTTCCTCGGCGGTCCAGACGCCGCGCCATGCCAGGCATTCGCAGGTCGCAAAGGTGTTGAGCTCCCACACTTCCTCTTCTTTCTCGTGCCACTCGATGGGCACGTCATACTCACCGCCGACATCATGCGCCGAACGCGTGTACGCCCGGTAGAGCGTGTGAGTAATCTCCGTCGGAGCCGGCGCGTGCGTCTGCTTATGCAGTGCCGGCTGCAGCTGTCCGACGGTCTGAAGATGCCGGAGCACCTCTTCTCGTGTTGACGATGACATTGTGTTGGACTCCTTAAAAGGTACTGTGGACTACGAACAAACTCAGGTTTTCAAGAATCTCGCGCCCCGTCCTCCCGGGCGCGACAACTGCTCCTCGGTTACCAGTCCCTCAACCGGCTGAAGCCGACCAGCCGCGTCGAGGCGCCGCATCAGGTGATGTCCGCTTGCTGTTGACATTCCCCGGGCTCCTTTGCCGACCCGAACAAGCCGTGTTGCACATCCAGCTTCTGGGCTACTTCCCAGGGCTCGATATAGACTAATCCTATAGAAAGATCCTGCGCATCTCTTCTGGAGTATAGACAGGCCAATTTCATTAGGGCAAGAGCTTATAATTATCAACCCCATAGGGCTCGCCTATACATCAGAACTACAGGTTTTTCCGTCTCTTCACCCTCATCTTCGGTTCCGGCGCACCTTGCTTCTGCTTCACAGGTGCTATCCAGGATGGGATATAAGTGTTTGCTAATATCCATTCAAGATCTCTGGGTATCGAGCCTAAACGCTGGTGTGCTATAAGTCTAAGAACTAATAATTATTGAAACCGTAGGACTTTCCTATGCCCACAAAAGTTGTTTTTCCTCGTTGCCTCCAGTACCTGCTCGCGATCGCCGAGCACGGCAGCTTCACCCGGGCGGCCGAAGCGCTTCATGTGTCACAGCCCAGCCTGTCCCAGCAGATCAAGCAACTGGAGGAGTTGCTGCAATCGCCCCTGCTGGACCGCACGGGGCGGGCAGTCCGGTTGACCGATGCGGGTGAGGTCTACGTGCGCCATGCCCGCCGGGCCTGGGGGGAACTGGACGCCGGTACGCGGGCCATCCACGACATGCAGGACCTGAGCCGCGGCTCGCTCCGCCTGGGGTGGAACCCGATCACCGATTACCTGACATGCTCGCTGCTGGTGGAATTCAACAGTCTGTATCCCGGCATCACGCTGAGCACTCTGGAGATGCCCCAGGACGACATCGAGGCCGCCGTGGCCGACGATCATATCGATGTCGGCATCACCTTTCGCCACCCGGCCAGCAACAAGGCGACGCGAGCGGGTGACATCGATACCACCCTGCTCTTTGAAGAGTCCCTCTGCCTTGCAGTAGGTAACGCCCACCCCCGTGCGGGCCAGCAGGATCGCATGAGCGCGCAGGAATTCGGGCAGGAATCGCTGGTGCTGCTCAATCGCGACTTCGCGTTGCGACGGCACGTGGACGGCTATTGCCTGGAGCATGGCATCGTGCCGCGCACGGTGATGGAGACCAATTCGCTCAGCGTGATCATCGAGATGATCCAGGTCGGACCGCTGGCCAGCGTGCTGCCCAGGGCCATCGTCCGCAACCAGTGCGGTCTTTACGCCATTGACCTGACACCCAGGCTTCCGCAGAAGGCGATCACCGTCATCACCCGCAAGGGCGGCTACAAAAGCCCGGCATGCCTCGCGTTCACGGCGCTGGCCTCGGACTGGTCCGTGCGCAGAACCAAGGAGATTCCCGTTCGACGGAGAAGGCCCTGTCCGCTCGCCGAGGAATATCATCAACCGAAGGGAAGTCAGCCGCAGGCGAAACACTGACACCTTGCGCCCGCCAACACGGATAGAAAGGGAGCCGAACCCGATTGATATGCGGCATTGAACGTTGTTACGTTGACACTTTTTGACTGACGGAGGAGAAGTGATGAACAAAGAGGAAATGACCGATCGCATCATTGCTGCCAAGAAGGCCAGGGGACTCACCTGGGAGGCCATTGCCGCCGAGGTGGGCAAGGGTCAGACGTGGGTGACTTCGGCCTGCCTCGGCATGAACAGCATGCCCGAGGACATTGCAAGGCGGCTTTGCAATTTCCTCGAACTGGACGATGAGGTGTGCACCACGCTGCAGGAGTATCCCCACAAGTCCTGGAAGAAGACGGTCCCGCAAGACCCGGTCATCTACCGGCTCTACGAGGCGCTCGGCGTATACGGCGATACCATCAAGGAAACCATTCATGAGAAGTTCGGCGATGGCATCATGAGCGCCATCGACTTCTCCATGGACATACGGAAGCAGGAGGATCCGAACGGCGACCGCGTCGTGATCACGCTGAACGGCAAGTTCCTTCCCTATCGTTCGTGGTGATGATCGGCCCCGTTGCCGCACGATCGTCAGGCCCGTGAACGGCGGGCATCAAACGAGAAAAGCCCCGATACCGGGGCTTTTCTCGTTTGATGCCGTGCCATATCTGGAGCGGGAAACGAGACTCGAACTCGCGACCCCAACCTTGGCAAGGTTGTGCTCTACCAACTGAGCTATTCCCGCAGGAAGCGCGTATTTTAGTGAGCCGCGGGAATTTGTGTCAAGTTCGCCGTTCCCCCGCGCAGATCAGGCCTCCTCCACCCGGCGCAGCGCCGCGCGCAGGTACTGGATCATGGACCAGAGCGTCAGGGCGGCCGCCAGGTAGAGCAGGACAAGACCCAGGGTAACCACCGGCATGCCGGCCAGGGGTTGCTCATAGAGCAGCAGGAAAATGGCCACCATCTGGGCCGTGGTCTTGAGCTTGCCCAAGTTGGATACGGCCACCTTGCGATGCTGCCCGATCTGCGCCATCCATTCCCTGAGGGCGGAGATGGCAATCTCGCGGCCGATGATGACGATGGCTGCAGCGGCCACCACGATGCCCTCCATCC
>SKOF01000585.1 GCA_007120155.1 Thioalkalivibrio sp.
CCCAACGGGAGATCGCCCGCCTGCCCTTCGCCATCTCCGCCCTCCACATCACCGCGGACCGCCCCATCCTCTGTGGCCTCTGGGACGGCTCCATCGCTCAGGTAGGCCCCTCGGGACCGCGCTGGCATATCCCCCTGGCCCCCGACACGATCACCAACGTGGGCTACCTCTCCGAGGATCACTTTGTCGCCATCGACGTCAAGGGCACCCTCTACCGGGGCGACGCTCGCTCCGGGGAGCTCCTGTCCTCCACCCATTTAGGTCAGGGTCTGCGCTCTTTCCGGACCCTCGACGACGGGCGCCTGGTGGGCCTCTCGGCCTTCAACGCGCTTATCCAGGTCTGGAACCTCCTGCTCACCTCCTGAACTCCACGCGAGTGCTGACCGGGATATCGGCGCCGTCGCCCTGAGCCTCGAAGCGGAGGTCCACCGTCGACGCCGCCACGCACTCCCGGAAGGACTCGTCCAGCCCCGCCCCGGCCGTCACCTCCACGTCTTCCACGCGGCCCCGCCCGGCCTCGGTACGCAGCCTCCACCGCAGCCCCACCTCATCGCCGAAGGTCTCGGAGCGCTCCCGCAAGCGCGCCATACAGAGCTGCACCGCCTCGGAGAGCACTTCGCGGCCCGCGCTGGCGTCGTCGCGCAGCGTCAGTTGGAAGTCCCGCTCCATCTCCCCCTGATCCAGGCGACGCTCGATGGCCTCCACGTCGACCCCCTCGGGCTGCGCCATCCACTCCACGGGCGCCCGGAGCTCCTCGTCGTCGGCCCCGCCGCGGATCCTCGCCCGCAGCGCCTCCTCCTCCTGACGCAGGCGCTCGCGCTGCGCCTCTCGCGACGATACCGTCGGGGGTGGCGGTGGCGGCGCGGTCGGGGGCGGCGGCGCGGTCGGCGAGGCCGCCTCGGGGCGCACGTCCCTCATCTCTGTCATCTCCGTAACCTCTACGGTCGTCGTCTCCGCCACTCCCCCCGGAAACGACCCCGCCCCGCCGAGCTCCGTGCCCTGGGTCATATAGTAGGTCACCACGACCCCCACCGCGCAAAGGAGCGCCAGATACAAAAACACTCGGGACCCATCCTGGTTCGCCATCCCCGTCCTCCTCCTCGCCCCGGGACTTCCCGCATTTCAGGCGTTAAGTTTGCGTTACCTCTCTCTTTGGTTACACTTCCCCGGGAGGTTCTGTCTACGCCCTGATCCTTGTTACTCCTGGAACGGACCCTGATGTCCTTCAACGAAGCCAGCCTGGAAGCCCTCCGCCCGGGGGCGCTCTTCTGCGAGCGCTATCGCATTGAGCGCCACCTGGCCGATGGTGGCATGAACGCCGTCTTCCTCGCCATCGACGAGCAGTCCGGCCTCCCCGTAGCCGTCAAGGTCCTCTTCCCCCACTACTCGGACAACCCCACGGTGCGCGCCCGTTTCCTCGACGAGGGCCGCATCCAGGCGATGCTCAACCACCCCAACATCGTCCATGTCTACAAGGTCATCACCCAGCCCATCCTCTCCTTCGTCATGGAGTACGTCGAAGGCGACACCCTGGAGGAGTACCTCCAGGCCTCGGGCAAGCTCTCCGAGACCGAGATCGTCGACCTGATCCTCCCCGTCATGAGCGCCGTCGGCTTCGCCCACAACAAGGGCATCATTCACCGCGACTTAAAGCCCAGCAACGTCCTCCTCAAGCTCACCGGCGGCTTCTTGGAGCCCAAAGTGATGGACTTCGGCGTCGCCAAGGTCTCCCGGGGTAAGCAGCTCACCGCCGCGGGCACCACCGTGGGGACCCTCCACTACATGAGCCCCGAGCAGATCGTCGGCGCCAGTAACATCGACGGCCGCGCCGACATCTACAGCCTGGGCTGCTCTCTCTACAAGCTCTGCACCGGCGAGGTCCCCTTCAACGCCTCCTCGGAGTTCGCCCTGATGATGGCTCAGGTCGAGGCGCCGCCGACGCCTCCCCGGGAGCTCCGCGAAGACCTCTCCCAGGAGATGCAGGACATCATCCTCAAGGCCCTCTCCAAGGAGCCCGAGGCCCGCTTCCAGACCATCCGCGAGATGACCTCGGCCCTCATGAAGCTCTCTCATCCCGATCAGCCCCGGGACACCGACACCCGCCCCATCCCGTCGAGCCTCCTGGAGTTCGCCATGGCCGCCGACGAGATCGCCCAAGATCAGACCGCCCAGTACCGCCTCGAGAGCCTCACCCAGCCTGTGGACGTCGACACCGAGACTGCCGAGCGAGATCCCCTCGCCAATATGACCCATGAGCTCAGCACCATGGCCGTCAAGCGCATCCAGAGCGATCGCGTCAAGGCCGCCGTGCGCAAGAGCAAGAGCGGCGTCCCCGTGATCCTCTCCGACCCCACCCTGGACACCACGCGGGAGAGCCGCCTCGACGAGATGACCACCATCCCACGCCCGGGCGATGATACGGACCTCCGCGCCACCATCGAGGCCAGCCGCGATAACTTCGAGCGCCGCCGCGCCCACCTCAACGACGACATCGCCACCCAGCCCGTCCCCCGCAAGAGCACGGGAAAGATCCAGCGGGCCTCCCGTTCGCAGGTCGCCCTGAGCCGCCCCGGCGTGGACAGCCAGGAGGTCACCAGCAGGCACATCCCCCAGGCCGAGCTTCACCGCGCCGCCATGGAGGAGGCCGCC
>SKOF01000291.1 GCA_007120155.1 Thioalkalivibrio sp.
ACACGGCGACTCGACACGAAAACCGCCACCGGAAAAGGTGGCCGAAGTTCTTGAATTTTTGGCTCCCCGGGACGGACTCGAACCGCCGACCTAGTGATTAACAGTCCCTGACGAGCCCCTTTAGAATCCGATACTTGGGAGGAGAGACACGCTAAACCATTGAAATCCCGATGTCACGCAATGCGGCGCAATTGATCTGTTTGGCATATACTCCATACAGATTCCATACAGATCCCGCCTAGTGACACGGAGCCTGCCATGCCGACCACCAAGCCCACCCCCCGCCGCGACCGACTGACCCTCGCCAAGATCCAGGCTTTCCCGCATCCCGCGAAGGGGCAGGTCTTCCTCCGCGATACCGTCTCGCCCCATCTGGCGGTGCGCGTGACCCCCGCCAGCAGGACCTATGTCTTCGAGTCCACCCTCGACTACAAGCTGATCCGGATCGTGCTCGGGGATGTTCGCGAGTGGCCTCTGGAGAGCGTATGGAGCGGATCCGGCAACGACCGCACCGAGGAGCAACGCGGGGCCCGTCAGGAGGCCGCACGACTCCAGATGCTCGTGGACCAGGGCATCGACCCACGGGTGCATGCCCGCGAGGAGCAGGCCGCGCAGGAGGCCGCCAAAGAGGCTCAGAAAGCCGCTGAGGCAGAGGCCGCCCGGGAAGTCGAGGCCAAGGCCAAGCACACCCTGATCACCCTGCTGGAGGCCTACGTCGAGCACCTGGAGGGCAGGGGGAAGAACAAGAGCGCCGCCGCCGCTCGAACCATGTTCAAGAACCACGTGCTCGGGCCGTTCCCCCAGGTGGCCGCCAAGCCTGCCCGGGAGGTCACCGCGCTGGAGATCGCGACGATCATCCGGATGGTGACCGAGAAGGGGAAGGAGCGCACCGCCGGAGCCCTGCGATCCTATCTCTCTGCCGCGTTCAATGCCGCCGCCAAGGCCCCGTTCGATCCCCGGCTCCCGAGCGCCCTGATCCCGTTCGCGGTGGAGGCGAACCCCGTCGCCCCGGTGGCCGCGATCAAGACCAAGGCCCGCGACCGCACCCTGACCCCCAAGGAACTGGAGGCCTACCTCAAGGCCCTCGGAGACGGGCTGGACGATCAAGCTCTGCGGCTCAGTCTGTACGCGGGAGGCCAGCGCATCGCCCAGCTACTCCGGGCACGGGTGTCGGACTGGAACCCCGAGTCGCGGATCCTGCGGCTGTTCGATCCCAAGGGCCGCCGCACTGAGCCCCGGGAGCACCTCCTGCCCGTGGGGCCCAAGGCCGCCGCGATGGTCAACACCCTGATGAAGCGGGCAGAGGGGAGGGAGACGGAGTGGCTGTTCCATCAGCGTGGCCGCCGCATGGATCCGGGCACCCCGGGGAAGCGGATCGCGACCATCATCACCGAGACCGGGGCCGACCACTTCACCGTGGCCGATGTCCGCCGCACCTGCGAGACGCTGCTCGCGGGGATGAAGGTCTCCCGGGATGTGCGGGCCCACCTCCTGAGCCACGGGCTCAGTGGGGTGCAGCACGCCCACTACGACAAGCATGACTACATCGACGAGAAGCACCGCGCCCTGGTGCGCTGGGAACGGAAGCTGGAAGGCATGCTCAAGGGCGATACCGGCGGCTCGACCGTGACCCCGATCCGGAGGGCACGGGCATGAGGGACATCGACCGCGAGACCCTGAGTCGTTTCATCAACGCGGCGATGGCGCGGGACGGGCAGCCTGATCACAAGGATGCCCAGGCCGTTGCGTGGCTGCTGCTGAACTTGATCACCGACGTGCAGCACGGGCGGAACCTAAAGGCCCACTTCACCCGGATGGGGTTCCGCAAGCAACGCACCGCGATCTTCAGCCCCCGGAATGCATCCATCGACACCCCCGAGTTCGAGCTCGTCCGCCAGCATGTTGCGGGCAAACTGACCTACAGCGAGGTGGTGGAGTTGCTGGGAAGCATGCACCCCGCCGATACAAGAACGGTGCAGGGGTGGATCGCGGAAATAAAACCCCGAGCCGAAAGCACACATCACGCTCTCGAAGAACTGAAGAGGATGGCGAAAGAAAACGACCGAAAATAAAGCACCCCCGAATTTCTTCGTGGAGAGAGTGTAGTCGAGAACATATTGTGTTCATGCCAGATCAATTGAGAGGCATGAACCGATGGCACGAAAAGCAAAGGCCGGGTTATCCACTGAGGAGATTGCCGATCTCTTCCACGTGAGACCCACCAGCGTGCGCGAGCACCTGAGCAGGAAAGGATCTTATTTCGGCATCATCCCGAACCGCCTTCCGAACGGTCGGCTCGACTGGCCCGCAGACTCACGTGAGCGGGCATTCACCCAAAAGCCTGACGGCTCTTAACCGACCGTCGGGCTTTTTTCGTTTTCAGTTACCGCCGCGTGCGCGGCATGAACCTGAGAGAAAACAAGACATGGAAAACCAGACAACAAACGACTGTTTCGAGGAAGAATACCGGCACGAGCGGCTGGACCGTATACAGCAATTCGCTTTGTCCCTGATCCAATTCTCCGAGCAGGAGAAGGCAGGCCCGGGAACGAGCGACATAGATTGGCTCGGGCGCTACACACAGCGGATCGCCAAGGAGCTGCGGGAACTGCGCGGGCTCGACCCCGAGGAACCCCAGGACGGTGA
>SKOF01000198.1 GCA_007120155.1 Thioalkalivibrio sp.
AGGCAGAGACAAGGGGCTGTGGTGGTTTCAGCTCACCTGAGCAGCTGGGAAGTTATCGGGGTATGCGCAGGATTACTTCTCTCTCCACTGAACATCATCATCAAGCCTCAAAGAAATTCTTATTTGAATGTAAGACTTAATCAGCTGCGGACTTTGCACGGCAATATGGTTATCGCCAAGGACAAAGCACTGCGGGAAGGACTTTATGCTTTAAAAAACAGCGGTATAGTAGTGATTCTGGGAGATCAGTCCAAAAGACACGGCAATTTTTATACCGAATTCCTTGGCCGTGAATCAAGCGTTGTTCTAGGACCGGCCTTTCTGGCTCTCAAAGCGGGGGTTCCCCTTTTCGTCGAGACCTGCAGGATGCTCGATAATGGGAGATACCAGGTAAATATCAACGAAGTGCGGACAGATGACTTGAACTACACCAGAGAAGATATCAGAACCCTGACCATCCGCTACACAATAATCCTGGAAGGATTCATCCGCAGCCATCCCGAAGAATGGCTCTGGCTTCATGATCGGTGGAAGAAATCTGCGTCTTCGAATAAAAAAACAAGGCTGATTAACGCTCAATAATTATTTGTCCGATGAAGAGAGAATTAGCTATGGCGATCATCTCGCACAGGCACAAGTTTATTTTTTTAAAAACAAGAAAAACCGCCAGCGGCAGTGTAGAAGTGGCTCTGGCCGGTATTTGCGGACCAGAAGATCAGCTTTGTCCCACCAAGGACGGTAAAGACATGGGCATCACAGAGCAAAACAACCAGAAAGGTCTGCATCAGGCCAACATAAGAGACCTGGCTGACTTAGCAGTTGCAACCTGGAAAAATACCATCAAATCAGGCCGACCGGAACTGAATCGATCTTTGCATAAAATGCGCCGAGTGATTAAGAGCAGCCACTTTAACGCGGCCAGCCTGCAAAAGGTGTGCGGTCCGGAAGTCTGGAACACCTATTATAAATTCTGCTTTGAACGAAATCCCTTTGATCGCCTTGTTTCTTTCTATTACTGGCGGATTAAGAAATTTAAAAATCCTCCTTCGTTCAGAGAATTTGCCCTTGCAGTTGTTGGAGAAAATAAAAAGCAGGCATCTAAGCTCAAAGCCACAAACTTCTCTAACAGGCCCTTTTATGAAACCGGCGGACAAATTGTTGTAGACAAGGTCTGCCGTTTTGAAAACCTTAAGGATGAAATGAGCTCTTTCTTCACCATGAAAGGCATTCCCTGGGAAGGTGGTCTGCTGCATACCAAAAGTGGCTTCAGGCCCAAGCGGGACTACAGAGAATACTACGATTCAGAGCTCAGAAAGCTGTGTGAAGATGCATTTGCTTACGAGATAAATAAGTTTGGATATTTTTTTTAAATGACCCCAATATTATTTTGCAAAATAACCTGGTATTTCCTGACGCTAGTCAGGATTACTGAAGCCATTCAAGAAGCAGTCCATAAAAAATGCCCAAGACTTATAGAAAATATATTTACCGGCAAAAACCAGTCCTTTTTGCTTTGAGCTGCGGCCGGGTTGGCCCAAGGGAATAAACTTCTGGGTTATTGGAGCACATAGACCTTCGAAATGGCCTTGCATGGATGTCTGTATATAATATCACAGGATGAAACATGAAAATAATTAAGAGACATATCAGATACTTTAAAAAAAAGTACCATCCGATCTTGAGGACAGTACCATACGATCTTAGATCGGAAGCATGGCTGAGAATAGCCAGCTCGAATAAATACAGGTTTGTATACGTGAGAATTCCAAAGGCAGCAAATTCTACCATAGCAAGAACTTTAGCTAAACACGCATATCCAAATGAACAGCGTTTAGCTTTAGATTATACCGGCAGGATAGCCAAAAAACTTTTTGGAAATCTTGGTGATTTAAGATATTACTCACAACAAAATGTACTAAAAAAATTTTTTGTTTTTAGTTTCTTCAGAAACCCTTTTACAAGAGTTCTGTCTGCTTATTTGGATAAACTGCAATCGGAGAAAAACAACAAAGAGTATCAATGGATAGCAAATGAAATGGGTTTTCCTGACACAAAAAGCATGAATTTTTCTGATTTCATTACATATCTTGAAAATGGGAATTTATATAAAAATGCTCATTGGGCTCCTCAAGTAAATTTATGCCCATTTTCTTTTGATAAATTACACTTTATTGGTAAAGTCGAAAATATTGAAGAAGATTTATCCCTTGTAATAAACAAGATATTCGGAGAAAAATCATATAATGGATTTATTATGATTAACCACAATAAACAAAGTGCAAATAGTAGAATTAATGATTATTATAGTGAAAAACTTATTAAACGAGTATATAAGCTTTATAATAAAGACATCAGTCATCTCAAGTACAAATTTCCATGTTAATTTATTTTGGACAAGTAGAAGATGGTTAATACAAAAATATTCCATATATTTTTTTCCTCAGCCTCACAGCTTATATTCATTCTGCACAGGCTGTTAACAAAAATATTTCCTCCATCTCCAAATATTCAAAGATCTCAGAACATCTTTTTCGAAACATTGGGTCTTAGTGGATTATTATTATATCTTACCAACATTAATCTTAACAGCGATCTTTTTAGTTCTGGAGAGATAATTATTTTCCTTGCTTTTGTACTATCCTGGAAAAGCTGGAAAGTCCTTTATACTCATCCGTTGTTCTTGCTAGCCTGTATATGGGTAATAGCTGTTATTATATCAGCTCTTACTGGAATACATTATTTTCCAGTGGCTCCAGCTTTGGACCAACTGGACGAAGCCCGCAAAATGTTGCTTTACTCCCTTTTTATTGTTGTGGGCTGGTGGATTGGTCCCAACATTATTTCAATCAGAAATGCTTTTTTAGTTGTCTGTCTTGGCTTTGTCCTCTCTTCCTTACCATGGCTTATTGATTGGAGCAGCCTTTCCCATATGATTGAAGGCAACAGACCAGGCAAAAATATTCTGGGAATGTATACAAATCAATATGCGAACTGGGCAGGTTTTTTGCTTGTTGGCTTGACCTTTTTCGGTATAAATATTCTTCCAAAATTCTTGACAGGCAGCAAACAAATCTATTTAGGCTATCTCTTGTACATCTTTATAATAACTTGTTTGACAGTAGGTGTATATGTTACTCAAACGCGCACTATTTGGATAGGCGTCATTGCCAGCATCATTTTTGGAACAATTCTACTTTTTTTTACATGCATAAAAGCAAAAAATTCTTTCCATGGGCTAGTTGTCCCAATTATCATAATTTTAACAATAATTGGATTAGGAGTTGTTAAATTTGAACATATTTCTGCACGTTTTGCACAGGAAAGCACTACTATAAGCACAGTGGTTTCTGGCACTCCTGAAGAGGTTGAATTGACACCTTTAGGCAAAAGAATACACGTCTATCAATGGGCACTCAGTTATGATTCTTTTATTTCCTTATTCGGCTGGGGACCGTTAGCTACTGTTACCATTTCTGAAAACCAAAACCTCAGGGAAATCCATGACTGGCCGGAAAAACTAGAGATGGTCCATTTGCATAACACTGCTTTGGAGATATGTTTCCGCACTGGAATCTTTGGAACTGCTACAATCATTTTAATTTTTCTTTTTTTGATCAAAGGGGTCCTGGACAGCTTTCGGAAGGACCGAATCCCTCCTTTTTTATTTACATTTTTGGTAAGTACAATGTTTTTCTTTGTTTTTGCTGGATTAACCACTTTTAATATTCGTATTATAGCCTTGTTTCCAATCTTAGGCGGCCTCTTATTTAGCTCATCTCTAATGACTCTTTCATCTAGTGGAAAAAATACAAATTTTAGATCATAAAATACACTGCATCTTCTAAGGAATAATTGTGAAGAGGATCTTATACGTTGTATCTTTGGAAAAAGTGGGAGGCCACGAAACAGCTCTTTGCGACCTTTTAGAATCAAAAACTTTCCAAAAAAATGCTGTTAATCACCTCTATGCTTTAAACAATAAAGTGCATTATCAGTTGCTTAAACGCTTGAAAAATACCCATGTATCTGTAAATATTGCCAGGTCTTCCTTGGGCATGAACATTCCATTATCTATATCCAAACTTAAATTTAAATGGATTGAAAAAAGTTTTCGACCTTCATTAATTATTTTTTGGAATTGCATTGGCTCAATAAAGTCCAAGTATAAATGGTTATATGATAATGATATTCCTTACATATATTTTGAACGAGGTAACATAGCATCGACTGCTGTTGACCAACCCAAACTTGATTTTTTAAATTCTGCAGAATTAATTATTGCTAACTCTTTTTCATCTGCTAGACACATTGATTTGCGATTTAATCCAACCACTGAAATTAAAGTCTACCATAGTGCTTCAGGTAACATAATCAACAGCAATGGAGTTTATAATAAATCCCATTTAGATGGAGACTTTAAAATAGGTGTTTGTGGCCGTCTGGCATCTATTAAAGGGTTTGCGGTTGTTTTTCATGCATTAAAATTACTCAAAGATCGCGGAAAAATTTTAGAATTGCATGTAGCAGGAACTGGTTCAGAAGAAAAACGGCTTTATAATTTAGCATCCCAACTAAATGTGCGTGATCAAATATTTTTTCATGGCCTGATCGATTTCAAAAAGATGAGATTATTTTATAACAATATCCATTTATTAATCATTCCTTCACTTCGAGAATCATTTCCTAGAGTCGCTATTGAAGCGCAACATATGGGGTGCCCTGTTATTGTTGCCAGAGTTGACGGCATGCCTGAAACTATCCTGGAAGGCGTAACAGGTTATTCCATCGCCCCCACTCTGAACATTAACGAGTATATAAAAATGGGAGGAACAGACAAAGGCTTGCCCGAATTCGTATATTATCCTGACCGGAATGCTCTGGAGCCTCCAAAAGCAGTTGACCCTGAGCATCTTGCATATAAGATCATGGGGATCGTGAACAACCCTGCTCTTTACGGACAGCTCTCAATAAACTCTTATGAATTTGCCAAAAAAAAATTTAGTCATGAGGAATATGTAAAAGATCTGTGGGGCATAATAGAAGGCATGCTTTACAAGAATAACAAATAGCTGACATCAATCAACATTTTTTAATAGGTTTTTAAACTTCTGAATATATACTTCAAAATTAAAATTGTTCCTGGCAAAAATTGCTGCCCTCATGCTCATTTCTTCGAAAGCATGCTTTTTTTTTATAAGTTCGACAATTTTCAACGCAATTTTCTCGGGATCCAATGCCTTGGGCTCCCTGAACTTATCTGATCCAGGTTGGTAAACCTGTTCAGGTATGTTTGTCATTTTCCTGGTATAGGCTGCATATTTTTCAATATCCCAATCTGGCTCAATCAATATCCCGGTTTGACCCTCAAGCACCACTTCGGGCAATCCATCTACACATGTGCACAGGACAGGACACCCCAAATACTGGGCTTCAATCGCCACTGTTCCAAAAGGCTCCCGGATTGACGGTACTATAAGAATATCAATATGCTGGTAAAATGATGCCATATCGTTAAGTGTGCCATGAAACACTGCATGAACATTCAAACTCCTGGCCAGGGAATTAAGAACATTGCGCTCTTCGCCATCTCCGGCTATATGCAGTTCTGCTTCCAGACCTTCATTCTGCAATTCGCGTATGGCCAGAATCGATGAAGCAACCCCCTTATATGCAGTCAGTCTTGCTGCTATCCCTATTCTGATAGGCCTGTCCTCCGGCAAACACTTTGAAGGAATTTCTGCTTTGTATATCTCAGGTCGCAGGGCGTTGGGTAGTATCTGACATTGACCCTCATACCCCCAGATCTCTTCCAGTCTGCGCTTGCCTGCAAAGGTGTTGGCCACCACCCTGTCCACTGAGTGCAGAAACTGTCTCATGACCAAGGGATCGTGGCTTGTCCAGCCTGTTCCTCTTTCAAAAAAAATTGTCTTGATTTGCAATTCTTTGCAGATTTCTAGCTGACTGAATTTTGCCAGATGATTCCAGAAAATGATTACATTCGGATTAAGGCCTTTAATTTGTCTTTTAAAATTTATACCTCTGCAAACACGTGGTATTCTTATTCCACAAAATGAATTGTACTGGATTATCTTAACATTGGAATAGCTGAGTCTTGATATTATTGTTTTATGTGGTGGAGTGCCTGAAAAAATAAAAATCTCAAAATCCTTGTTGAATTCAGGATGCGCAACTAAACTTACCAGATTGTTTTCAGTCCCTCCAAGCACGTCCAGATTAGTGATAAAAACGACTCTCCTCAAACATTCACCCTTCACAAAAACCTCTTGAGTTTATTAGAAAATCCATTAACTCAGACTGACCTTGTACATTATGCATGCCGCTAACTTTTGCTGTCCAATAAAAAGTTCTGCGTCCGGATGAGCATCTCCCTCACTGGAAAGAATTCTAGTAGCTTACCCTTCCGGTGGCGCTTGTTGAATAGAATTGACTACATGCCGAAACAATAATCTCAAAGAAATCTGTTTCTCTTGAGTTCGTGACCCTCTATTCATCTCAAGATTTGTCTGAATTTTCCCTCCAGGGACTTGACCATCTCCTGGAGGGAAAAATTCTTAACAACAGACTTTCTAGCTGCGCTGGTCATCCTGCTCAGCTCTGATGGGTCCTGCTCATAAAACTGCGAGTAAAGTTCTGCCAGGGAAATGCAATCTTCATGCTTAACCAGAATCCCGTTATAGCCGCTCCGGATAACGTCACCCACTCCACCGACAGCAGTGCTAATCACTGGGACCTTCAAATACATGGCCTCCAAAAGAGCATTGGAGATGCCTTCATTTCTGGACAAAGCTACGAACAGATCCGCCTTGCTCAGCAAGGGATAGGGGTTATCGAGCCAGCCGGTGAAAATGACTCTGTCCTTTACCCAGAGATTTTTGGCCAGGGCCTTAAGCTCAGCTTCCTGCCTTCCCTTGCCTATTATGACCAGACCTGCATCAGTTATTCCAGTCGACTTCAGGAAATGGGCGAAGGACTCAATCAGTAGTCTGTACCCTTTTCTAGGAACCAGCTCTCCGCTGGAGACTAATGTAAAGGGAAAGGGTTTTTCATGCGTCTCTCTTTGCCCCTGCTCCAACATGTCCAGATCCAGTCCGTTGTATATCAGGTGAACCCTCTCTTGGCTAATAAAGCCGCTTTTAAGTAATTCATCTCTAACAGGCGAGGCATTGACAATTACGCCATGAATAAGCCTGGTAAACAGATATCTGTAATACAAACTGTCCGGCACGCTCCAGACTATACCACACCTGACAAAATGCCTGCACCCGGACCATCCGGCTGCCATTCCTCCAAGCAGATAGTATTTCCTGTTTGTTGAAACAACTATATCGATCGATTTTTTTCTTATATAATGTACAAGCTGGTATAGCGTAAGGCTGTCAAACCTGTTTATGAAATAGAACCTTTTTTTTGGCAGAAAGAACCGCCGGCCAAGACTGCTGGATCTATAGGCCAGAAAAACTTTGTGTTTTTCGGCCAAGGCATGGGCAGCCATGTGAGTCCATTTTTCATTGCCGCCCCATATCTTGGATGTGTTTATAAACAGAATATTCATCAGAATTATTGAAGTGATTAAAGGATCCGCTCAGCCAGTGACTCAAGGCTCAGCACATTATGGCCATATTTTATCTTGTGTTTAAGAGAAATCTTTTTGTAAAAAGATCTCATGTCCTCTAGCACTACCCGAGCATCCATTCCTGTGCTGCTTGAGTAAGCAACCATGAACACTTCAAAGGCTTTTCTACTGGGCATGTTTTCCGCCATGTCCACGGCAAATCTGGCCAGATCCAGAGCGTAGCGGCTGTTGCCCGGAAACCTGATCCTGGAGACATTGTCAAGATCAACAAACCTTACATCGGGTTCTAGTCCTTGGAAGATCATAATGTTCGTCCATTTCAGGTCACCATGAACCATCCCGGATCTATGCATCCGGGCTATCATGACAGCGATGCAGTCCATCAACTTTGCTGTATCGAACGAATGATTAGACTTTTTTTTCTGAAGCAAACCTCTCAGAACTGTATGCTCTGTAAGGGCTTGGCACAACAGAAATACAGAGGAATGCCGGCCGAAATCTCTGAAAACTCCCAGGTGTTCAGGTACTGATACCCCAGCTTGAAGCAGATGCCGGGCTGAGGCCAAAGCATGATGGGCCTTGTCTCTGCATAGCAGAACCGCTAACTTATTACACATACCGGAAACAAAGTATCTTTTAACAAAAATTTTACGTCCATCCAGAGCAGTTGCCAGACCGGCTTCTATCTTCTCATTCTGCTTGATTTTAATGACCTGGCTTTCAAACCACCTTTTCGGGCTGTCGTATGCGTCAATCAAATCACATGCTTCACATTTCAAAAAAAATTTTTTCATGCTGCAATATTAAAGCTATGCACCTAGATTACTATTTGAATCACTGTTTTAATTTAAAAGCTAATAAATTAACAATTATAGCATTAACATTTACATTTAGTTGATAAAATAATGCGGTTAAAGCAAATTTTTAAAACTAATTCTGAATGTTCTATTTTTTCTTCAATTATATCAAATGTTTTTCAAGTCGATTTAACTTTCCTGGCAGCTCTTTTTTCCTGACGGCGCCTGGTCCTTTTCATCACCATTCTGGACAAATTCCTGATCTCCTCTGCTGTTAAACTTTGCCGCTCCCCATAAGCTTTAATAAACCTTAAACGGTCAGTATTACTGACTTCTGCCCGGATATTGATCTGATCCAGATTTTTTACAAAAAGCCGTAATGAAGGCTTTAAAAACCTTTTTGTCCTCTCATTGTCAATAAACCAAAACTTATAATCATCTTCATTTCTTTGAACTAACACATTTCCCAGGCGTGTATCCCCATGAATTATTCCATTATAATGCATTAAACCCACAGTAGATCCAAAATCATGAATTATTTTTCTTTTCTTGTGCAGGCCTGCTTCGGATTTATTTATATCAAAGCCTTTTAATACATCTCCCAGTGAAATGGAATCCGGCACATCTACGGCAATAAAAATACTATCAGTTGTTAAAAAGCCAATTTTTTTTTCCATTATTCCCAAAGGTTGAGGTGCATTAAAGCCGAATTTTCTCAGCATAAGCGAAGCCTGAAAAGATCTTTTGGCTCTGCTGTCTCTGAACAAGTGTTTTATAAAATCAAAATAAGAGCGAAATAAATACTGTTTTATATAAATCTTACTTAAATGATTATTATATTTCAGGAAAGAACAAAAAACTTTAGCATACAAGGATGATGCTGTTTGAATAAATTTGCTTTTATCGCTGAATATTCCTTCTTCTTTAGATATAATCCTATAAATATCTTCAATGCAAACACCTTCATGTACCTTGATTGACCATCCCTGGAAGTATTTTTGTATAAAATTATTTTTCATTTAGTATATATAAATTACAATATATGCTAATTATATAATTAAAGACAGGCTTTACCAATTAAAATTATTTTGTTCCATGTTTATTCAATAGGATATTTTTGCCTCACTTCAGTCAGAGCAAAAAGTATTAGTTTTGTTTTATCGGTGTTTATGTTATATTTTTGTTTGGCTTTTTTAATCCATTCAAGATGAACATGCCTTACTTTACAGGGATGCTCTTGATTCCGGTGATCTGGGCCGCAGCGAGCCGATGTCGGCCTTTTGATGTCTTGATTAATTCACCTTGAGGCCCGATTATTACCAAAAGGTCATCTTTGCCTTTCTCTTCCAGATAACCATATTCTTTCATGCTCTTCAAAAGCTTAATGTAATCAAGAAAATAACTTTCAAGTTCTTTCTGAGTTTTGATTCTATATCCTTTTACCGGCATGTTGATTTCCTGGCCTGCAGCAATTTTATCGCTGAACTCTTTATATCTTTGAGTCTTTAAGTAATCATAATCATTATCCCATAATTCTTTCAAAAAAACATGCTTGAAGTGTCTGTTGTATGGTCTCAGTTTGAGTCCGCCATTGATCACCAGACCAGGTTCTTTGTGCATCAGCTTGTAAATACATTCCAGCCCTGCCTTTTTTAAGAATTTAAACTTTCGATACCAGGGTCTGACTTGACTTTCAGACTTAACAGCAAATTTCTTTAAAAAGTTCATTGATAACAGCATGCTATTGGTGGAGGCTTTGTAGTACCCCATTTTGAATTTTGTAGCCGCAAACCTGCAGGAT
>SKOF01000091.1 GCA_007120155.1 Thioalkalivibrio sp.
AGAATGGCGAGGCGCACCTGTGCCGCTGCAAGCGCACCGGCAACCCTCCGTACTGTGACGGCAGCCATGCCGGGCTCGATGATGAGGACGATGCGCACACCCGGCAGGAATCGGGTGCGAACGATGATGCCCCGGTAAAGTCCACGCGTGAGGAACCCACCCTCGAGCGCATCCATGAGCTTGCGCGACATGGCCTGGACCGCACCGGTCCTCACGGCGAGACCGTGGCCATGGGCGTGCCCCGTGCGGAGCTCCCCCGCTGGGACGACATCCAGATTCTCACCGCCCAGCTCGCCACCCGGCCCCTGCCCGAGGATGCCGAGGTGGGCACGGAACTGGTGATCGGCCCGCGGGCGAAGCGTCCGCTCAGGTTGGCGATCCCCCTGTTCGTGTCGGACATGAGCTTCGGTTCGCTGTCCAGGGAGGCCAAGCTGGCGCTGGCGAAGGGTTCGCGCAAGGCCGGCACGGGCATCTGTTCCGGCGAGGGCGGCATGATGCCCGAGGAGCGCGAGGCCAATCCCAACTACCTGTATGAACTGGCATCGGCGAAGTTCGGCTATGACGAGTCGCTGCCGGAGAAGATCGGCGCGCTGCATTTCAAGGGAGGCCAGGCGGCGAAGACCGGCACCGGCGGCCACCTGCCGGGCCGCAAGGTGACCGAGGAGATCGCGAAGGTGCGCGGGCTCAAGGCCGGTCAGGACGCCATCTCCCCGCCCGCTTTCCCGGATCTGGTGACACCCGGGGACTTCCGGCGCTTTGCCGACCGGGTTCGCGAGGTCAGCGGCGGCATCCCCGTCGGCTTCAAGCTCTCGGCCAATCACATCGAGGCGGACATTGACTTCGCCCTGGAGGCGGGCGCCGACTACCTCATCATGGACGGGCGGGGCGGGGCCACCGGCGCCGCCCCGCGGCTCTTCCGGGACCATATCTCCGTGCCCACCATTCCCGCCCTGGTGCGCGCCCGCCGGCACCTGGATGAACGCGGGGCGGATGATGTCACCCTCATCATCACCGGCGGACTGCGCCTGCCGGAGGACTTCATCAAGGCGATGGCCCTGGGGGCCGACGGCATTGCGATCGCCAACAGCGCCATCCAGGCGGTGGGCTGCGTCGCCGCGCGCATGTGCCACACCAATCAGTGTCCCTCCGGGGTCGCCACCCAGGACCCGGAGTTGCGCGGGCGGCTGGATGTGGACGAGGGGGCCGCGCGGCTTGCGCGATTCCTGGAAAGCGCTGTGGCACTCATGCAGGTGATGGCCCGCGCCTGCGGCCACCATCATCTGTCCGGATTCAACCGCAACGACCTGACCGCCTGGAAGCGGGAGATGCGCGAGCTGACGGGATTGGAGTAGGACCGACCCTGCGGGGCGGTCAGGGGCAAGAGGCAAGAGGCAAGTGGGTGAAAGCCGGTGTCCTTCGTTTGTCTCTCAGCAACGGACCTCCCGAAATTACGATAGCCAATGGCTATCGTAAGAATTCAAATAATCAACTTCAGTAACGATTCTCATTTGGCTAGGCTCATCATCAAGGAAACAGATCTGATGAGGAGATGCTGCCATGACCAAGACCGCAAGCTTTGCCGTTGTGCACTTCAGCGTGGCCTTCGGGGTCGCCTTCGCGCTGACCGGCAGCGTGGTGATCGGTGGCCTGGTGGCGCTGGTGGAACCCATGGTCAACACCGTGGCCTACCATTTCCACGAGAAGGTCTGGGACCGCATCCGCGCCCGCCGGGCGGCGCATGTGTCTCCCGGCTCCCAAGGGCCGATGATGGCCGCCTGAAGAAAGCGAACCGTGAAGGGCGCAAAAGTATGCGCCTTTTGCGGTCTCGTTTTTCCATCAGGAGATGCGATCGGCCCGAGGGCAGGCCTCCGGGGATGGACAGGACTCTATGAGCACCACGCTGCGTACCGCCAGGCGGGCCGATCTGCCCGACCTCAACGGCGTCATCGAACGTGCCGTCATGACCTGGCGGCTGCCTGAACGGGTCAAGCGCCTGAGTCTGCCCCTGTACCGCTACAACGAGTCGGACCTGGGGCACTTGGAGGTGTGTATCGCGGAGGATGAAGCGCGGATCGCGGGCGTGGCCGCCTGGGAGCCTGCCGACCCGGCGGATCTGCCGGAAGGGTCGTCCGGTCTGCTGCTTCACGGTCTGTATGTGGACCCTGTCCGGAAAGGGGAGGGCCGCGGCACGCGGTTGCTGGAGGCCTGCCTGGGGCGGGCCCGGGATCTGGGGCTGGACGGGGTGCTGGTCAGGGTCCAGTCGGATGCGGAAGCGTTCTTCCGGGCCCGGGGGCTGGAACGCCTGCCGGTACGTGATGCCACCAGGGACTATGCCCTGCGCTACTGGCAGCGCGTATAGGGGGCTTGTCCGCCGGGCGGCGGCGTTACCCCTGCACGGGCCAGTCCATCGAGGAAAATGAGGGGACCGGTTGTTCCCTGATCCCGGCGCCAAAAAAAGAACCCCGCACGAGGCGGGGTTCCGGGTATCTGCTTTCGGCAGACTGATCTTACACGGGCTTGACGTTGGCTGCGGCCAGACCCTTGGGACCGTTGGTCACCTCGAAGGAGACCTGCTGGCCTTCGGCCAGGGTGCGGAAACCGCTGGCCTCGATGGCGGAGAAATGCACGAACACATCCT
>SKOF01000450.1 GCA_007120155.1 Thioalkalivibrio sp.
CATCCTCGCTGCGCGCCACCTGGGCGAAGGTGGCCGAACTGCCCAGGCCCACCACCGGCACACGTTCACCGGTGGACGGGATGGCCCGCGTGATCAGGTCCCCGCGCGCGGACCCTGCCTGCAGGAGACCCGCGGGCAACCCCATTGCAGCGCCGGCGGCCAGGGTGAGCTTGAGCACTTGGCGGCGTGTGATCATGGTCTTCTATCTCCTCTGTTCCAGTGGTTCGAGCCCCGGGACGAGCACCCCCTGATCCGCATGGCCCGCGCGCCGCTGCTGCGCCCGGCCCAGCCAGAAACCGAGCGCCGCCCAGGCGAGCGCCAGCGGCACCGCGACGCTGGCCAGCGCCGCCAGCCCCATGCCGAGCCTTCCCAGCAGGCCCTCGGTCTGCGCGCCGACCACATCCCCGCCCCGGTAGACGAAGGTGTCGATGAAGGCCTTCGACTTGTACTTGTCCTCGCGGCTGACAACGGTATAGAGCGTCTCGCGCGCGGGGCGCATGATGGCGCGCTGCACCGCGCGGAATGTCGCCTCGAACACGATCAGCGCCACCAGCGAACCGACGATCGCCAGCCCGATGAAGCCCAGCGCCACCGTGACGGGCAGCAGGGCCAGCGTCACATGCACGCCGAGGCGTTTCATCAGATGGCCCGCGACGAGCCCCTGCAACACCAGCGTGGCCACCTGGGTGATCAGGTCGATGCGTGCGAACCAGGTCGTGCGCAGATCCAGATCGTCGCCCAGCGCGGCCACCATCTGCAGGCGGGTGAAATAGATGAAGGTCGCCATGATGGCGAGGATCACCACGTAGGCGGCGATGCCCATCAGGTAGCGTGACCGGAACACCGCGCGGAAGCCTTCCCAGGCGCTGCCGCCGATGATGGCATGCTCGCTGACCACGGGCGGCGCCTCCGGGTCATCGGGGTCCACCTCCCGGAGCTGTTCCGGCTGAAGGCGGGCGACGATCCAGGCGGCGGCCAGCGCCAGCATCAGAAAACCGGCGGATACCAGCAGCAATGCCGGCGTCCCGATCGGCCGCACCAGCACCGACGCCAGCCACGGCCCGAAGATCGCGCCGCAGGTGCCGCCCACGGCGATCATGCCGAAGAAACGCTTCCCCTGCTCCAGGGAGAACCGATCCGCCATGAGCGCCCAGAACACCATGGTGACGAACAGATTGAACACGCTGAACCAGACGTAGAACACCTGTCCGCTGGTGACACCCACCGCCTCGGGCGTGAGCACCATCAGCAGGTAGAAGCCCAGCAGGCTCAGGGCAAAGAAGATATAGGTGAGAGAGATGAAGTGCAGGCGCCGGAAACGGCTGACCAGCAGGCCGAACACCGGGTTCACCAGCAGCGTGATCACCGCCGTGCCCATGAACAGCCAACGCACCGCCTCGATGCCGCGCTGCATGCCGAGCGCGTCGCGGGCGGGCCGCAGCAGCATCAATGCCGTGAGGATGCAGAAGAAGAACAGCGCCGCGAACAGCACCGGCACCAGTTCGTCGCGGCGCACATTGAAGATGCGTTGAAGCACGGCGGTCATGGCGGTCCAGTGTACACCGTCGGTACGTGGGACGCCGGACATCCGGCCGCGATTCCCCGGGCCAGGAAAACCGCCTGGCCGGCGGCTTCGATGACCTTCAGACCATACTCCGCCCCCGCGTCCGGTGCGCCTCCTCGGACCCATGCCGCCCCGTGGTGCCACGGACCACCCGCGGAATGCAGCCGCCCCGCGCGGCGGCCGCTGCCGAACCGCCCCGGCACACCCTCAATGCAGTCTCATACCGCAGCATTTCTTGAACTTCTTTCCCGACCCGCAGGGACAGGGATCATTGCGGCCCACCTTGGGCTCGACCCGCCGGTGCGTACTTACGCGCTCATCCGCGGCCCGTGCCCGAAGCGGCGCAAAGTATTCGCACAATCCGTCGAGCGCCATCGTGATGACATCCGGGGCGCGTTCCATCACCTGCTGAAGATCCTCGCAATGGTCTTCGAGGGAGTCCAAACCGGCCTCGCTTCCGAACATGAGAATCGGCGCGACCTTCTCCGGCTGCTTCTCCATCAGTTCCATCCACCAGGGCTCCGCAAACTTCAGGACTCCGACCAGGAACCCACCGGCCCACAGGTTCACCAGGGTCACATCTCCATCCTTGTCGCCCACAAACACCGGGTCCGGTTCGCCGGCGCTCACGGCCGCCGTCACCTCGTTGTGATAGCGCATGAGGAGCCCCAACACCCGTTCGGCCTCCTCGTGCGACTCGAACTCCGGCGCCTCCCTGCCGGATTCCATATCCCACACCCACGGCATCCAGCGGCTCGGCATGATCAGGTCCGGATTCAGGGCGATAGCGGTGAAGTATCCGTCCAGGGTGGACAGCGGCATCGCGGTCTCCGGGGTGACGTCGGAGGTCAGGAAGGCCTCCAGGGCATCCAGTTCCGTGTCGGTCAATGCAGCGGATGATATCGTCATGCTCGCTCCTGACGGGCCTTGAACCACGGCGCAACGAAGGTGCCCCGGGAACGGGTGGCGGCGGATCGGCGGGATTCCATCGGACAAGTCTGCTGGACTGTCGTGCCAATATTCAACCGTTCAATGTCGGCACGGGGTGACGGCTACCGCCTGTTCCCGGGGTGC
>SKOF01000149.1 GCA_007120155.1 Thioalkalivibrio sp.
ACTGACACGCATCGGCGGGCATGTGTTCGGTGCGGCGGTGGCCGCAGGCGGGGCAGGTGATGGTCGACCGATCGATCGCCGCTTCCATGGGGTGTCTCCCGAGCAGGCCCGGGCGTTATGATCAGCTCCGTACCCTGGTACGGAGTCAAGGGCATGCTGACCATCTCGAGGCTGGCCCGGGAGGCGGGCGTGGGTGTGGAGACCGTGCGTTTCTATCAGCGCAAGGGCCTGCTCCGGTTACCGGAGCTGCCGCCTGGCGGCATACGCCGTTATGACACGGCGGACGTTGCGCGCTTGCGGTTCATCAAGTCGGCGCAGCGGCTGGGATTCAGCCTGGCGGAGATCGGGCAGCTGCTGCAACTGGAAGACGGTCTCCATTGTGACGAGGCGCGCGAGATCGCACAGCGCAAACTGCTGGGCGTGCGTGCCCGCAAGGCGGACCTGGAGCGCATGGAAGCCGTGTTGTCGACCCTGGTGGCGGATTGCAGTTCGGTGGCGGGCGGGTCCGTGGGCTGCCCGCTGATCGAAGCGCTGCGCGAGGACGACTGATTCACCGGTGTGACCGAGCCCGTTTCATGCCGGGGCCGTTCAGCGCTGCTGTGCCGGGACGTCCACCGGGCACGCAAGCGGTGTGCAATCGTGTTCCATGGCAGCGTCCCGCATGGTCTCCCGGGTCTGCCGGTAGCGCGGGTTGTCCGGATCCAGGCTGGCGGCACAGGCTGCCGCCTCGCGGGCCTGATCGCCGCAACCCCGGGCCTGGAGCACATGGGCGAGATTGTTCCAGGCGGCATGTGCCAGGGGCTGGCGTTCGATAAGTGCCCGGAACGCCTGTTCGGCGCCTGTCATGTCCTGCACCGCGTAGCGCACGTTGCCCAGCCCGATCCAGCCCACCGGGTGCTCCGGCCACCGCCGGGTGGCCGTCTCGTAGGCCGTGGCAGCCGGGGCCATGAGCCCGGTGCCTTCCAGGGCATTGGCGGTCTGCAGCCAGGGCAGGGCATGGGCCGTGGCGGGGGGCATATCCGGCGGCACGGTGACGAAGGCCCAGCGCCCGCCCCGCTGCCAGGTCCGTTCAAAGCGGCTGAAACTGTTCACATGACGCTCGATGGTGCCCGAGCGCAGCACGATCTCCCGGGCCGGCAGGTCATATCCGATGACCACCGCGTAATGCCAGCGGGGGATGAAACGCACGCCGAGATTCTGAAACACCAGCACCGGGTTGCCCGCGGCCACCTCGGCCAGCACGTCCTCCAGTTCGGGGTTCAGCAGGTAGGCCATGAGTCCCCGGGCCCGGGCGGCGGCGAGCATCTCCGTCTGCAGGCTGCCCCGGCGCTCGGGGATGTAGACCTCGCTGACCAGGGTGTCGGGTCCCACGCCGATGCCCTGGTCCACCAGCAGGGTGGCGAGGGCCGCGGGCCCGCACTGGTAGTCCTCCTGGGGAAAGAACGGCACGTGGGCAAGCTCCACCCGTTCCGGCAGGCCGGCAGGGGTATCCTGCACCAGCTGCCGGGTCTGGGCGGGCGTGGCGCAGCCGGAGAGCCACAGCACGGCCGGCAGGAGAACAAGCAGGGACAACAGGAAAGGCACGCCCGCCGGCCGGCGGGCGTGCCGTGGGCCGTCGATCATCAGCGAACGGGGCGCACGAAGGCGAAGATATCGGTCACACCCATGACGTCCAGGATCACCAGCACAAGCAGGATGATCAGGACGACCTCAAGCGCCCCGGCCCCGGCGGGCAGATCGGCCAGGCGTTCGTTGATGGCGGCCACCTCCGCGTCGGTCATGCGCGCGACGCGTTCCTCGGCCGCTTCGGGGGTGACGCCCATGCGTTCCATCTGTCGGCGCATGTCTTCCCGGGACAGGGTCTGCATCAACTGCGCCCGATCCAGGTGCCCCTGCTCGGCTGCCAGCACCTCGCCCGTGCCGACCATGGAGGCATGCAGGGGCGAGGTGACCAGTGCGAACAGGACCAGGGTGGCGGCAATCACCGCCAGGCAACGCAGGCTTGTTTTGATCATGGTTCAGACTCCTTCAGGGCGTTGCATCGGCCGGCCGTGTGATCAGTTCACCGGCCGGATGAACGGGAAGATGTCGGTGGCGCCGATGGCGTCGGTGATGACGAACACGATGAAGACCACCAGCAGGACACCCAGTACGCTGCCGCCGGCACCCGCAGGCAGTTCATCCAGACGCTGGTTGAGCACGGCCACCTCACGGTCCGTCATGCGCGACACGCGCTCGGCGGCCTGGGCCGGGTCCACGCCCATGGCGGAAAGCTGCTGTCTCACGTCGTCCCGGGACAGGGTGGCCATGAGCCGCTCGCGGTCCGCCTGAACCTGTTCCGCGGCGATCAGTTGATCGGTCGCCACCATGCCCGCGATGGCCGGGCTCAGGCTCGCGCCCACCAGGGCCAGCACGCAGAGCAGGGCAATGAACCGCTTGGCGAGTTCTCTTGTTGTGGTGTTCATGCGTCACTCCGGTCGTGTGAATGAGAATGTACTGCAATTGTTAGCGGCCCCTGCGCGCTCGTCAACGATTACTGCATGGTTTCGTGCCAGGTGCACGCTGTCCCCGGACGGCGCCGGAGCCGGCGAACCGGGCGCCATGATACGCTTTGCGGGCGTTTGACAGGGGGTGG
>SKOF01000013.1 GCA_007120155.1 Thioalkalivibrio sp.
CGCTTCGAGAACATCCGGCTGATCCATGCGGTCCGCCAGGCGGAGGAGCTCACCTACCAGGAGACGATCCAGCAGTTTCAGGAGCGTGCCCCGAAGCAGTTCCAGTACATCCCGTTCGTCAGTCGCGAGCCGTTCCCGGGCGGGCTTGAAGGTCGCGTACCGGCCGCGATCGCCGAAGGGCGCCTGGAACACCATGCGGGTCTGACGATCACGCCGGAACACTCGCAGGTGATGCTGTGCGGCAACCCGGCGATGGTGCAGGACACCACCGCCATCCTGAAGGAACGCGGGCTGGCCAAGAACCGCCGGCGCAAGCCGGGGCAGATCACCACCGAGAATTACTGGTAGGCCCCCAGATATGTAGGAGCGTGCTCGCACGCGAAGCCCCTGCCAAAGTCGAGCGCGGGCAGGAGCATTCGCCTGCAAGCAGGCTCCCACGGGGGAGCTCCTGCCGTTCCGGGGCTAGTCCAGCAGGTTCGCCGACCAGGCGCGGATCAGGCCCGCCACGTAGCGGGTGTGTTCCGGGCGCGAGAGCAGGTGGTCGGTCTGGTGCAGGGCGATGAAGCTCTTGGGGTGTTGGGCCTGCTGGAAGATCTTGCGGGCGTGATCGACGCTGACCACCGTATCGCCCGGTGCGTGCAGCAGGAGGAGCGGCTGCTTCAGGGTCTCCAGGGCGTCGTCCAGTGTCGGTTCCTCGATCGAATCGATGAAGGCGCGACCGATCTCCACCGGCCGCCCGCCGATATTGATGCGCGCGCAGCCCTCGCGCCGGATCTCGTCGGCAGTGTCGCCGAACAGGTGGGCGACATGCCCGGGCCGGCTGGGGGCCGCGATGGTCACGATGCCATCGAGCGACTCGCGTTGCGCGCCGACATAAATCGCCATGGCACCGCCGAAGCTGTGGCCGATCAGCAGGTTGGTATGCCGCCCGGTATGCGTCTCGAGGGCCTCGATAGCGGAGTGGAGGTCTTCGCAATAGGTCTCCAGCGTGCTGTCGCGGAATTCGCCCTCGGAGTCCCCCAGCCCCATGAAGTCGAACCGCAGCGTGGCAATGCCCTCCTCGGCGAGTGCGCGCGCCAGCCTCACCGTGGCGGGGAAATCCTTGGAGCAGGCGAAGCAGTGCGCAATGCAGGCCTGGCCGCGGATGGCCTGCGCCTCGGGCGCGACGATCACGCCGCCCAGCTGGGTGCCGCGCGGGGTCTGGATGGTGAGCGTCGTGTTGTGGGTCGCCATCGGGTGGTCTCCGGGTGTCCTGATTCGCAACCAGCTTCAGCCGATTGCAGGGAATATTTGCCCACTGGTTGGCTTGGCTCCCTTCTGCCGCGGTAGGGTGCCGTTGAGCGCAGCGAAACGCACCATTTCCCGCGTCGTGCCAGTCCCTTGATGGGATTCGCTGCGCTCATCCCATCCTACGACCCGGCGGCTGGCTGAACGACATTGCTAGTCAGGCTGGGTGTTAGGGAAGCACTGGTTATGGTGGTCCCACCGGGGACGGTCTGCGATCATACGGGTTTGATGATCCGAATGGCCACGCGGGGAGTCCCCCGGTACACGGCCACCACTTCACGGGACCACTGGGGGCCGGCTTGGAAACCGAGAGTCAGATTCGCGCACGCCTGGCCGAGCTGGAGGCCGAGCACCGGGCCCTGGATTCCGCCATCGGCGTGATGCACGAGCAAGCCGCCCCGGACATCTTCGCGATCCAGCGCCTGAAGAAGCGCAAGCTGCAGCTCAAGGACGCCATCCAGCGCCTGCGCAGCCGCCTGATCCCCGACCTCAACGCCTGACGCGCCGCTTTCACCACGAAGCGCACGAAGACACGAAGAACGGCAAGGTCAAGATCGGTTAAACCACAGAGGACACAGAGCGCACAGAGAAGGGCAGGATTTTCAAGCTCTATCAGGCGAGTGGAATGTGTTGATTCAGGGGAAACGAACTCGGCTGGGCTGTTTCAAGTTACGGCTGCAATTTACAGCGCTCCGCCGAACCCACCCTTCGCTTTTAACATCATCACCGGTTTTCTCCGTGTCCTCCGTGCCCTCTGTGGTGCACACGCCCTTGACCTTCTTCGTGCCTTCGGGTGCTTCGTGGTGAGCAAAAAAAACGGCGCCCGGAGGCGCCGTTCGAGTGTGTTCCGTACAGGAACGCCGGGGACTAGCCCCAGATGTCGTTGGTGATGCCGGCGTACCAGGCCCGGGTGTATTCCGCCTCGCGGCGGCGGAAGCTGGAGCTGGCACCCGACGGGCTGACGCCGCCGGCACCGGATACCCCGGCCATCGCGCCGTCCTGGTACTGGTAGACCGCGGCCACGCTGATTGCGTAGTCCGGGGTGACCAGGCTGTAGCAGGTGTTGGCGGAGGAGGGGTTGATCGGCTCCTGACCCGAGACCTCGCGCACGATGGCGGCGGCCACGATCTTGCCCTGGTTGTTGGCCGAGTGGCCGGACTTCGGCATGGCGCCGGCCACGCTGGCATCCCCCAGGACGTAGATGTTGTCGTCCATCTCCGACTTGAAGGTCAGCTGGTCGACCGGCACCCAGCCTTCGTCGTTGGTCAGGCCCACGTCATGGGCGATCTGACCGGCACGCTGGGCCGGGATGAAGTTCAGCACGTCGGCGCGGACGCGTTCGAAAC
>SKOF01000307.1 GCA_007120155.1 Thioalkalivibrio sp.
ACCCCCTATCACAATTGCCCTAAGCGGATCGACACCTTCGAACGAGAGTCTTTCAAGACTTCTACTATTTTCAAGAATAGTATCAATTTCTCTAATCACTTGCTGAGAATATTTCCAAATTTTGTCAAACGGTGTGTGCTCAGGCAGACCGAATTCTTTAGTGGCAACCACAAAGTCTGAATCCCACAGCCTTTTCATTCGGCCAAAGAGATCTTGACCACCATCTTCAACAGCAAATTTTAAGGACTTAAGATACCCATCAACACTGGCTCTAAGTGCCTCTTGAACAATTGTAAGATGAGAGACATGTAATAGCATCGTCATATGTTTCTTGTGCTGCCCACGAACAAACCTGGCTGCACTCGCCAAAACAAAACTATCAATGGCGGATTTGATTGAGTCTGTAACCAAGGAACTATAGTCGCCTGTCTCAATTGTCTGTTTAAGCTCCCTAGAGACAAATTTAGAACTCTCACTTGGCGGAATAACTCGAATGACAGGAGCGCCCTCTTTCTCCCTTAAGGCTCCAACTCTCTCTCTTCCAAATAGCTCTTCAGCCCCGAAATAATTCGGCGGCTTCCCGAGGCTTATCAGAAAATCCCTAGGAAACACGTCATGGTCCACCTGAGCGTCCACCAATACATTGGCAAATGGAGTGGCCGTATACCCAACATAAGAACAAACATGAAACCGCGACATCAGCTTTCTGACGTGCTTGTTGATCGCTGTGGGATCCTCCTCAGCTTTTGCTGTGTTAATACTGGCCTGATCGGACTCGTCATCAATAATCAAGGTCGGAGTTTTTCTAATGACCTCACCTGAAGCACCATCTAGCCAAGAATGAAAATTTCTAAGGACCGAAGAGTTTTTCTTCAAAACTACAAGTGTGAATCCCTCCACACTTAAGGCTCGGCTAGCTGAAAATGTCTGCTTTTTTTTAAAATCTCCCTTTTCATCTTCATCAGTGAGTGTGGTGCACTTAGTCGGACTTGGATCAACCAGCTCTGACTTTAATCGAGCCTGAGTTTGCTTTCTTAAGTTATTATGCATTCCGGAAAGAATCACGACCAATTTATATCCCGCATCAACAGCCTTTGCGGTTACAGCACTATAGTTAGCGGTTTTTCCACTCTGAACATATCCGAGCACGAGCCCCTTTATTTTTATGGATTTTTCCGACTTTGGTGGAGCCAGCTGCTCCATAACACCGGTGGAAGAGATATCCAAATTTGCTATCATTTGGTCGGACCAGCTCTTAGCCTTCAACGATCTTATTAGACCCGACCACACTGAAGAGCTGCCCTCGCTAGGCCCCCCATACCACCCGGCGTAATTCGGCTCATCATGCAGCGTCTGTATCTCCCTTGCACTCTTAAACCTCTCATCAATCTCCTTAAGAGCCGCAATTGCGCAATCAATCTCAGACTCCTCAAACAGATCCAAAAATCGGAATTTTGCCTCTTCAAGAGTTCGACCTAAGGCCAGCTGGTCTTTTAATTGTTGGATCAACGCAGACTCTCGCTTGGACAGTTCACCAGTCTCTCGTTTCACAACTTGGTCCTTTTTTTGTACACTGTTTATATTTATATTCCAGTTGACTTCTCGGCGTAAACTCGCCTGAGGTTAAGGAAACTTCCCAATTTTAACAACCTGACAACTAACTGGATTTAGGACTGTTTTTGCTGTAACGCATGATTTCCAGCCTCACCGCTTCCCTCAAAATAACTGAAAATAAATAAGTACGCAGCATCAGACACCCCCGCTTTGACAGATTCATGGAGGAATCGTCGTGAATAAGAAAGTCCATAGATCGCCACAGTGGCTTACCGGAACGATTAATTGGTTTGATCTGGAAACCGGGCGAGGTTCAATCCTTGGCTCAGATGGCAGCATGTACAGAATCCACGATTTCACTCTAATTGACAAAGGCTCACGTCTCAAAGCCAGGGCTCAGGTAGAATTTACTCTCCAGCTGAGCTCAAAGAATCCAATTTTAGAGCGTATTAGGCCAAGGACTAAAGAGCAGATCAAAGTGCAGCCCAAAAGACGCACCCGCCCAGATGCCGAGAGTGTTATCTAATGAGTCGATCACTACTACAAAAGCACAAATCCAAAGCTCAAATTCCCACCTCAACCCCAGATCTAAAAATTGTGAGTGGGCCTCACGATGGTGGGAATGCCGACAAATTGACCGATACTGACTGGTACTTTGTCCACAGCTTTTGGGACAGCTCCCTCTTTAACAAGCATTACATGCAGGAGGACTTCCAAAACACTCGCAGCGCTAGGTTACTTGAATACGAGACTGAATTTGAAATTTTTCTAAATAAATTTCTAAACCTATGCGATGCCAAGCGAGAAGAAAGACTTCAAACCTGGAATGAAGACCAACTAGTTCGCTCTTGGATTATGCCCGTTATGGAGTGCCTTGGCTGGTGGGATCAGATCAAAGACGAATGCATCCCCGAACTCACCTATACTGTTGAGGATGAAAATGGAAAAAAGACATATCGTCCCGACGTTACTTTCTTACCATCACAAAAGCTAAAAGCAGCCATACAGGAGAAGTCACCCGGCGACAGACTGGAGTTATCCCGAAGATATGTGATAATGACGCTAGAAGCCAA
>SKOF01000410.1 GCA_007120155.1 Thioalkalivibrio sp.
AACGGATTGGCCCGGCGTTTCGCCGAGATGCCAGGCGATGCGCCTGGCCGCCGCGCGGGCGGCGAGGCGCCGGGGCTCGAGCATCAGGATGCGTTGTCCCGCCAGCCATCCGGCCCGGGTGCGGTCCATGAGCGCCTGCGGCACCCGGGTGGTCTTGCCGGCCCCGGGCGGCGCCTGAAGAACCGCGACGCCCCGCCGTTGCAGGGCGTCCAGGAGATCGGGCAGGCAGCTTTCGACAGGAAGCGCGGGATCCGTGGCTCGCATTGGGAGGAGGGGGCTTGTTAGAGTTAAATGTTTGTGCGCGGTGGTGGCGGGATGCACCGAAGCGCGCGCATTAGCCACAATACAATCATAACAGGGGCGGTTCTTCCCCGGAGGAGACGACATGCGCATGACGATTTCCTGGCTGCTTGCCGGGCTTGTGGCGACCGGTGCCGCCGCGCTCCAGGCGGAAGAGATGCACGAGTGGTGGGATCCGGCCTGGTGGGAGCGCGGTGAACTGGAAGTACCCGACAATCACGGCGTGACGGTCACCCGGGACAGCTACGCGGCCGGCGACGTGGACGTGCCGGTGATGATTGCCCGGCCCGACGACGGGGAGAAGTACCCGGCGGTGCTGTTCGTGCACGGCCGGCGCGGACTGGACAACCTGATCGAGCCCCACGTGGTGAGGCTGGCCGCCCGCGGCTTCGTGGTGGTGGCGCCGGATCTGTACACCGGGCGCTTCATCGGGGCGATGCCCATCGAGCATGACTATGACCTGGAGGAGGATCTGGAGCACGGTCTGGACTACCTGCTGGCCCGTGACGACCTGAGCAGCGGCAAGGCCTGTGTCTACTCCCACACGCGGGGCGGGTATTACGCGCTCAAGCTGGCAGTCACCTTCGAACGCCAGGACAGCGACCTGGCCTGCTATGTGTCCTACTATCCCCACATGCAGGATCCCAATGCCCCGGAACCCATGCAGGTGTATCGATATGCGCCGGAGGTGGATCGCCTGACCATCCCCACGCTGGTGTTCGTGGGTGAGCATGAACAGTACCAGCGCAAGCGGGGCATCGAGATGGCGATTTCCACCCTGCGCGACCGGGACCGGCCCGCTCAGCTGGTGGTCTATCCGGGCGTGGGCCGGGCCTTCGACTTTCGCCCTTCGGAAGTTCGCACCTTCGCCGACGATCTTGCCGCCAGGGATGCCATCCAGCGGGCGACCCGCTTCATGCGCGCGCATCTGGACTGATGGGCGCGTGCTCCGGCAGGGCCGGGGAATCTGTCACGGGTGTGGCGGTCCAACGGTTCATGACATACGCGTTTCGCGCAATCCGTGGGCCGGGCCTGCTTCTGGCAGCCGTGTGGCTGGCCGCCTGCGCGACCGGGGTTCCGGCGCCCATCCGTGACGCGCCGCCGGATCAGCCGCGGCCCGACGAGGTGCGCGCCGATGTATCCCGCTTCGAGGGCGGCACGGTGCGCTGGGGCGGTGTCATCGCCTCGGTGAGCAACCGTGCCGAAGACACCCTGATCGAGATGGTGTCGCGCCCGCTGGGCAGCAGTGGCCGCCCCCGGGAGACCGACCTCACCGATGGCCGCTTTCTGGCCCGGGTGCCGGGGTTCCTGGATCCGGCGGTGTATGCGCCCGGGCGCGAACTGACGGTCTCCGGGACCGTGGCGGGCCTCGAGTCCCGGCCGGTAGGCGAGTATCCCTATCCCTACGTTCGTGTCGATGTGGCGCTGCATCATCTCTGGGCAATTCGTGAACCGGTGCGTGATCCGTACTATTCACCCTGGTGGTATGACCCCTGGTATCCCTATCATCCCGTTTACGGGCCATGGCGCCGGTGGTGAGACGGGATAATTCAAGATTCAAGATTCAAGATTCAAGATTCAAGGGGCGCGCCTTCCCGTGACGGCGAGTAACAGGCATCGGATTTCCATTGGCACTTTTAATCTTGAATCTTGAATCTTGGTTGTTGATTCGCACTCGTGGAGTCCCCATGCCTCATGTCCTCATCCTCGTCCTGACGCTCTCGTTCCTGGCCGGCTGCGCCACCGGGCCTCGCTACGAGACCGCGGGCGTGGCCACCGATCTGGTGCCTGCGGAGGTGGCAGCGAGTCCCGGTGTGTATCGGGACAGCCGGGTGATCTGGGGCGGCATGATCGTGGCGACCCGGAATCTGGCCGAGTTCACGGAAATGGAGGTGCTGGGCTACCCGCTGGAGGGCAGCCAGCGGCCGGCCACGAACCGCAGCCCCCACGGGCGCTTCCTGGTGCGCAAGCCGGGTTATCTGGAGGAAATGGACTATGCACAGGGACGCCACATCACGGTGACCGGCACGCTCGGGGAGAACGTGGACGGGCGCGTGGGCGAGGCGCCATACGTCTATCCGGTGGTGCAGGCGACCGAACTCCATCTCTGGCCGGATGCCCGCCGCGCGCCTGCCGGGCAGCCACGCTTTCACATCGGGGTCGGCGTGATCTTCGGCCGTTAGTTGGGTGAGGCGTGAAACCACCCCTCCCGGCTCCTCCCGTGAGGGGTGGGCTATCCTGACGCTTCACCCTTCACCCTTCACCCTTCACCCTTCACCCTTCACCCTTCACCCCTCACCCCTCACCCCTCACCCCTCACCCCT
>SKOF01000400.1 GCA_007120155.1 Thioalkalivibrio sp.
CATTTTGCTGCGCGGGCTTCTACGGCGGATATCCGGCGTGCGCGATCAGGGGGAGGGATTCGGCCGGTGTCACCCGTCACAGCAAGCCGCGCCGGGGGCGGTATACGGCCATTTTCTGTTAAAGTAGCGTCGATCCGAGTGATTTCAGTCATTACCCCTGCGAGGCATTATGAGCGAGCAAGACAAGACACCGTCCGTGAACGAGATCTACACCCGATTCATCGACGTGGCGAATGAACTCAAGGATCAGGGGCTGGACATCAAACTGATCTCTTCGGCGCTCATGCAGGCTTCGGCCGTCTACGCCACGTATGCGGCCGCCGGAAACAACGGTTTCCTCAAGGACAGTGGCGTGCAGAAGGTGGCGGATGTGTATCGCCACGGGCTGGCGGAGTTGCAGAAGTACAAGCGCGCCTCCCTGGAGGCCCAGGGGCTCAAGCCGACGGAGAAGTCCGTCCCCATGCCTGTGCCGTCGTCCCCGGACAAGTGAGGCGGCCGGCATGATGATTCCGGCAGGCTGCCCTGCGTCGGCGGTGGAGGAGGCAAGGCGCGGCGCCGGACAGGTGATGAACCCATGGCCGGTGCCGTGCGGATCTGAAGGTCCGGAACCCGTGATCCGCACTGAGCCTCCCGCACGCTCCGTGGCTTAACCCGAGGTCCGCAAGGCGGTCTGCCATGTCCGCATCACCAGCACCCTATTCCCCCAAGGTCGATGTCATCGTGCCGGTCTACCGTGATCCGGACGCCACCCGTGCGTGCATCGAGAGCGTGCTGGACGCGCCGGTGACCACTCCCTTCCGCCTGGTGATCGTGGATGACGCCTCGCCGGACCCGGAACTGTCCGCATGGGTGGATGGCCTGGCCGGGCGGGAAGAGGTGGTGGTGTTGCGCAACGAGCGCAACCAGGGTTTCGTGCGCAGCGTCAATCGCGGCATGGCCTTGCACACGGATCACGACGTGGTGCTGCTCAACAGCGACACCCGTGTCTTCGGTGACTGGCTGGACCGCCTGCGCCAATGTGCCTACCGCGAGCGCGACACCGGCACCGTCACCCCGCTCACCAACAACGGCACCCTGGCCGGTTACCCCCGGTTCATGGCGGACAACCCCGTGACGGACGCCGGGCAGGCCGCGGCGCTCGACGCACTGGCCGCCCGGGTGAATGCCGGCCTGGACGAGGTCGTGCCCACGGCGGTGGGGTTCTGCATGTACATCCGGCGCGACTGCCTGGAGCAGAGCGGGTTCTTCGACGCCCGGGTGTTCGGCCGGGGCTACGGGGAGGAGAACGAGTTCTGCATGCGCGCGTCGGAACAGGGCTGGACGCACCGCTTGTGCGGTGATGTGTACGTACAGCACCTGGGCGGCGCATCCTTCGGGGAGGACACCGAGGCCCTGAAGGCCGCGGCGGGCGAGGCCATGGACCGTCTGTGGCCGGACTACGGGGCGCGCGTGGCGGCGTTCGTGCGTGACGATCCCGCCCGGCATCTGCGCCGCCGCCTGGACCTGGCCCGGCTCGCGGGCTCGCCACGGGCGCGGGTGCTGTTCGTGACCCATCGCCAGGGCGGCGGCGTGGAGCGTCACTGCCGGGACCTGGCCGATTCGCTGCGCGATGACCTGGAGGTGCTGGCCCTCAAGCCCGATGACGACGGCTGGCTCCGGCTGGAGTGGCTGCGTGGCGGGGAGGAGATGGCGCTGTATTTCCATCTGCCCGGGGAGTATGACGCGCTGCGCGACACCCTGCTGCGGCTGGGCGTCTCCCGGGTGCATGTGCACCACGTGATGGAGCATCCCCTGCAGGTGCTGCGCCTGCCCGGGGACCTGGGCGTGCCCATGGACTTCACCCTGCACGACTACTACAGCATCTGCCCCCAGTACAACCTGACCGACGAACACGGGGAGTACTGCGGCGAGCCGGACAGCGAGGGCTGCGCCCGCTGCCTGGCCGTGCGCGCCGCACCCTGGGGCTTCGACATCCATGCCTGGCGTTCCCTGTACCGCGGTCTGCTGACCAACGCCGGGCGGGTCATCGCCCCGTCGGAGGATGTGCGCCAGCGGGTCCTCCGTTATGTGCCCGAGGCTTCCATCCGGGTGCTTCCCCATGTCGATGACAGCCCGGTCAGGCCCGTGGTGCGTCACGAGGGCGAGGCCGATGACGGCGTCATCCGGGTACTGGTGCTGGGTGTGATCAATCCCGCCAAGGGGGTCCGGCTGCTGGAGCGCTGCGCCTGGGACGCCCGGCGGCGGAACCTGCCGCTGCGCTTCATCGTGATCGGCTCCACGGAGACCGAGATCCGGGGGCTGGATCAGTTGCCGCTGGAATTCACCGGGTCCTACCGCCCGGAGGACCTGCCGGCCCGCATCGCGAAGACGCGGGGGCAGGTGTTCTTCTTCCCGAGCCGGGCCCCGGAGACATTTTCCTACACCCTCAGCGAAGCCCTGGACACGGGCCTGCCCCTGGCGGCGCCGGATCGCGGCGCCTTTCCGGAACGCACCCGCGGGCTGGACCGGGTCTGCCTGATGGATCCCGATGCCGAACCCGGCGAGTGGAATGACCGCCTGATCCAGTTGGCGCGCATGGGCGTCTCCACCCGCCCGGCGCTGACGGAGGGCCGGGGACGATGA
>SKOF01000179.1 GCA_007120155.1 Thioalkalivibrio sp.
CACTGGAGTCGATGGTGTCGGTGCCTCCAGGGCCTGAGCCCCCACTGAGCTCATCCAGCCGCCACAGGGCCAGTAGTCCATCCAAGTCGGGATAGTAGAGGTCGTAAGCTTTGGTGGCCCCAATGTCCCAGGGCGTCTGCCTTGGGGAGCCAAGAAGGTCCCTGTCGAAGGGGAGTTGCGGGTGAGTGGAAAGGTCTGCGCTAAAGCCCCGAGCTCCGGTATCCGATAGGGCTAAGCGAAAGTCCAAGGGGTACTCATTGAGAAACTCAAATTGCTGATGAGCCCGATTGGTGGAGCTGGCCCATCCCGGTACTCCCTTATGACTGGCGTTGTTTTCAAACTCTAGCACACTTCCGGCTCCCCCCCAGTCCGTGAAAGTAAAGGCTCCATTGGACCCCACAATGAGATTGTTGACCACTCGCACATTCCCTCGATTGCGCAAAATAGCCCGTGTTTCCGTTGAATAGATCGTATTGTTAAATAGGTGGGCCGTGTGAGTGGCATCCGGACCATCAATTCCAATTCCTACGCAATTTGGACCACTCCCAATAATAATATTATTCCAAGCATATATATTCATGTTTCTGTTTCCCGCTTCATTGGTGCTGATAGCTCCTCCGCAGTTGGAATTTGTGTGGTAGCCTTGAATAATATTCTGTGTAAAGTGAATGATGCCTCGAACGTCTCCATTTCTTCCTCTGAGGTGAATGGGTTTCCAATCCATGTTGCTGGAGAGAGAGATGCCTTCTAGCCGATAGTGGTCCAGTGCAATCCACAAAGATCCCGTTCTATGATAACCAGTTCCGAGTTGGCCGTTGTGCCTCTGAGAGACTCCAACATGACTGGTTTTATATGGAGTAAAAAATTTAACATATGAAGTTTGAGAGGTAATCCAGTGTCCATTATACATTCCGGTATTTTCCACCGCGTCGGCGTAAAGGGCAAAGTTCCACTGTTCATTCTTAATTTGAATATTGTGA
The DNA here is from genome assembly GCA_007120155.1 of Thioalkalivibrio sp. GTDB lineage: Bacteria > Pseudomonadota > Gammaproteobacteria > Ectothiorhodospirales > Ectothiorhodospiraceae > Thioalkalivibrio_A. The sequence goes on from SKOF01000179.1 coordinate 981, forward strand.
CGATTGTCGGAGGTATTGACCCAAGTGTCGAAGTTTCTCACGTTGGCATGGATGCCGGTGTTCTCCTGGCTCATGATTCCATTGTTAATGCTGGTGTAGGCTCTAAAAATGGTCCAGGTGCTGTTGCTGGTCACATCATCCGGTAATTCACCTGTGGCGGTTCGGACTCTGTAGCTCGATGGTCCTAGTCTTTCATGGATAAAGACAATGCGATCCACATTTCCATTGGCCAGAGACTCATACTGAATGGCATCCCCCACTCCGACATGCAAGGGGAGATCGCTATCAAACAGGGCTATGCCATCAGTGACACTCATTGGATTTCCTGCTCCTGAACTGAGAGGTGAGGTGTTGTTGAAACCGATAGAGCGATATATCTTGGTGGGCTCTATACAACCCCAGGTTCCCCATACGGGCTTATTTTGGGAAATGAGGGCCGAATTGAGAGAGAACTCTGTGGGTGGGATCAGTAGGTTGGCCACAACCCAGCAAGTGAGATCTTGATTGAATAGAGTTGCGTTTTTAAACATCTCATTCATGTTCAGCACATTTTCCGTGTCCCATAGGCCTATGGGTTGGTTGAAGACCATGGCACCCGAAAACATCGAAGCCATATTCGTGGCCGAGGAGGTGTCCCAGTCGCCGATGTCCTGGTTGAAGGATGAGGTGTTCCAGAACATGGCCTCGAATGTGGTGACCTTGGAGGTGTCCCAGTTGCCGATATCTTGGTTGAAGGACCAAGCGCGGCGGAACATATGCCACATTCCGGTGACTTTCGAAGTGTCCCAGTGGCCAATGGGTTGGTTGAAGTGGGTCTGGTAAAACATATAGGCCATATTTGTAACCTTAGAGGTATCCCAGTTGGTCAGGGGCTGGTTAAAGGAAGAGGCAATACTGAAGGTAGCATGCATACTGGTGACATTTGAGGTGTCCCAGTTGCCAATGGGTTGGTTAAAGGCAGTGGCGCGACGAAACATTCTCTCCATATTAGTCACATTGGAGGTGTTCCAGTCTCCGATGGGTTGGTTAAAAGCAGAAGCTCCATAGAACATCCAACTCATGTTGGTTACATTGGAAACATCCCAATGGCCGATGGATCCGTTAAAGGAGTGGGCATAAATAAACATTCGCCTCAGATTGGTGACGGTAGTGGGGGGGGTGGCGACTTCCTCTAGGTGAGTGGCGCCATAGAAGGCTCCGTGGAGACTGGTCAGGCCCAAGTCCCCCCAGCTGGTGAGGCGAAGGATCTTTTCAGCATTGGCATAAGGGACTTCACCACTGCCAAACTGAGTGAGAGTCCCGCCAATGCGGATGGTGTACTCGCCTTCCCCCGGATAGGTGCAGTTGAGATCTCCGGAGGTGGTGACTGTGGTGGGGCAAGAATTGTTGGCGTCCACATCTCCCCAGTTGATGGTCACATTGACAGTGCCGCGCAAGGGGAGAGTGACTTGAGTGCCGGCGCCAAGATTGGTATTGACCACAAGAATCAGGCGGTTGTCCTGTTGGGCTCCCCGCCAAAAGGCACCCAGGTTGTACTGGGCAAAACTCTGGGGAAGAAGGAGTGGGAAAGCCAGGCCGAAGGATAAGATCCCAGCCGCCGAC
>SKOF01000455.1 GCA_007120155.1 Thioalkalivibrio sp.
AAAATGCCTTTAAGGGCCGAGAATATCTCTTTGAGTGAGGTGTTGCTCACCCCTCGCTCGCGGTTGACAAAGACAATGGGGAAGGAGCCTATGCGATAACTGTGCGTTAAAAAAAGAGCTAAAGTTTCACTCAAATAAATATAGCCCTTATTTTGCTGAGGAGTTCGGGCCATCAGCTCTGCAGCCTGCCTGGAGTAAAAGCGAAAGCCATTGGTGTAGTCGGCAATCTTCCAAGAGATTAAAAATCGAGCTAAAAGATTAGAAAAGAAGCTAAAGACTCTGCGTTTGAGGGGCCAGCCTACAATTTTTCCATCTGGGTAGCGAGAGCCTAAAGCCACTTCATGGGTCTTAAGCATTTCAAGGCCGCGCAAAACATCTTGAGGGGGGTGCGAAAAATCGCAGTCCATCTCCACAAAGGCATTAAACTGAGGGCCGTCAGGCCCTAGGCCCCAAAGTACACCATCGCGTACAGCGCCGCCACGCCCATTCTTCTTGCTTCGGACAATCAGGTGCAGCCGAGGTCTCAGGCCCCCGGCAAGCTCTGCCTACTTTGCCTGAATCACCTGAGCTGTTCCATCCGGCGAGTTGTCGTCCACCACGCAGACATATAAGCTGGGATCTAACTTCAACAGTGCCTCAATGAGGGCTACTATATTCTGGCTCTCATTGTAGGGGGGCAAGACAACTAAACTACTATTTTGACTTGATGGCATATCACCTCTTTACAAGCTAGGCTGAGCAGCTTGTTCGGGGCGTAGCTCAGTATATCCTTCTTCCAATTTACTGTCATCGCTCCTTTTAATTGAAGCCCCTTTAGGTACATAAACATAAACCTCAAGATCGGCTAAGGGTCCCAGGTACTTCTCGATCAGTGGTTGCACTTCGTCCCATGAAAGTCCCCCGAGCCCACAGCCTAAAGGTGGTAGGGCAAGAGAGTGAATCCCTAACAGGGTGTAGTTTTCGGCAATAAACTTTAAGCCGTCTTCAATATAACTGAGCTTCGACTTTTGTTGCCACTGATCCTTTGTGGGAAAATTAAGAATTTGGACATATTCATCATCCCACAGATAGGGCTCACCTAGTTTAACTTCCCTCTTGGCGCAGCGGGCTTTGTAATCGGCAAACATTTGTGGATATTTTTGCTTGAACTGGAGCGCCAAGCCCTTGCCCATCACGCCCACGCAGTTTATGGGGTTTGTAATGACCTGCGCTGACGACTCAAAAATATTTCCTTCAGTATAAGTGACCATAAAATTCCTATTAAAAGTACCAGCCAGGGTTGACCCGGACTGGCCTCTTTATACCAAACTGACCCAACAATTTCACTATCAAATCTTGTGTCTGTTCTGAATAGCAAATGATATCAAGCACTTTTGAGAAATTCAGAAAATCAGGAACCAGGATCTCGGCCTGTTTTTTTCTCTTTCGCTCTTCATTGCTGGCATATCTCACAGTATTTATGGCCGAGGGCTCCAAAATATCTAAGTCTTTAATTTGGGTGAAAATGCGGAACTGGGTGCGTTTGGATCTGGCGTTGCCGTCAGAAATGACCATATTAGGTGTGTTTAGGATGTTTAATGAGACTCGAAAAAAAATCAGATTGTTATTATGCTTCTGATTCCAGGCCACCATAGGAGTTTTAAAAGCTCCCTAGAGTTGCTTAAAACTGGCCAAAGTAGTCAGCAGTAGGTCAACAGCGTCAGGCCCCAGCCCTGGGTGACAGCCAATCATAAAGCCGCGATTCAAGATTTGGTCGGCCACTTGGAGGCTGGGGGCCACAGGATGCTCAATCATGTGGGTGGTGGGGTGTTTGACCAAACTGCCGGCTATATTGCCGGCCATAATGGCGCGAGTCTCAATACCTTGAGCTTCCAGCTTTGCCATCACTTGAGCTTTATTCAAAGGCGCATCTTCAGCCAAAACAAAGGGGATGTTCATCCAAGAGTGGCGGCGGCCCCGGCGCACAACCTCTGCCGCCCCAGCTCCCTTGGACAGTTCTCCCGTACTTGGGCATAGACCTGTTCCACTTAACTGACCCCGCCGGTCATGGACCAAGAGCGAAGGAGAGTTAGACAAATTCACAATTTTTAGGGATCAGATGGCAAAAAAGCAGGCCCCGTAGAGGGCACTAGTTGCCTGTCTTTGAGCTCACTCTGAGCGCCCCGCTTGAACAACCGCATCATCGTATCGATACCTCTGGTTCAGGCTCCGCTGTCCGGCCTACCCCAATCGTCCCTGACAGATCAACTGCCTGTTGGCTCACCGCATATCCAAACACGGCCTGGCACTATTTTTCAAGAGGCTTTGACTGCAAGCCCTAAATGGGGGAATTTTGTTGAGTTTCACTCCGGCGCCGGAGTGAAAGCAGGGCCAGAAACTCAGGCAACGAAAGGACTCAAATGAAAGCAGTGCTCTTAGCCGGGGGGCATGGGACCAGGATCAGTGAAGAGACTCACCTTAAGCCCAAGCCCATGATTGAGATCGGGGGAAAGCCGCTGTTGTGGCACATTATGAAGACCTACTCGGCTCACAACATCAACGAGTTTATCGTCTGTTTGGGCTACAAGGGCTATGTGATCAAGGAGTACTTTGCCAATTACTTCCACCATATGTGTGA
>SKOF01000457.1 GCA_007120155.1 Thioalkalivibrio sp.
ACAGCCACTGATCCCCTGTCCCTATCTGCTGGAGAACCTGACCACCGCCGTGCTGGTCCTGGATGAGCAGCTGCGCCTGAGCTACATGAATCCCGCCGCCGAGATGCTCTTCGAGATCAGCATCAAACGGGTGGCCGGGCAGCCTGTGGACGCCCTGGTACGGGACGACTCCCGACTTTACGCCAGCCTGGCGCATTCGCTGCGCACGGGGCACCCCTTCACGGAGCGCGAACATAATCTGCACCCGGTCCACGGCCACGAGGCCACCGTGGACATGACGGTCACCCCGGTGGTCGAGACGCATCAACCCCGGCGTCTGCTCGTGGAACTGATCCAGGTGGACCGGCAGTTGCGCATCTCCCGGGAGGAGAGCCTGCTCAGCCAGCACGCGGCCACCCGGGCCCTGGTGCGGGGACTGGCCCACGAGATCAAGAACCCACTGGGGGGCCTGCGCGGTGCCGCGCAACTGCTGGAGCGGGAGCTGCCCGACCCGGCCCTGCATGAGTACACGCGCATCATCATCGGCGAGGCCGATCGCCTGCAGGCCCTGGTGGATCGCATGCTCGGACCCAGCAGCCTGCCCCGGAAGCGGCCCATCAACCTGCACGAGGTACTGGAGCATGTGCGCGGACTGGTGAGTGCGGAAGCACCCGGAGGCGTGCGTCTGGAGAGCGACTACGACCCCAGCATTCCCGACCTCATGGCCGACCGGGACCTGATCATCCAGGCGATACTCAACATCGTGCGCAACGCCCTCCAGGCGGTAGGTGAGTCGGGGACGATCACGCTGCGCACCCGGGTGCTTCGCCAGTACACCGTGGGGCAGGTGCGCCACAAGCTGGTGGCCCGAATCCAGGTCATCGACGACGGCCCGGGCATCCCCCCGGAGATGCAGGAACAGATCTTCTACCCCATGGTGTCCGGGCGTGGCGGGGGCTCGGGATTGGGTCTCTCCATCGCCCAGTCCCTGATCAACCAGCACGGGGGCCTGATCGAATGCACCTCGCGCCCGGGCAGGACCGTCTTTTCACTGCTGATCCCGCTGGAGACCACGGATGAGTAATCAAGAACACGTCTGGGTCATCGATGACGACCGTTCCATACGCTGGGTCCTGGAACGCGCCATGGCGAAGGCGGACATCGAGGTCACCTCCTTCGAAACCGCCGGCGCCGCCCTCAAGGCCCTCGAACACGACACGCCGGACACCGTCATCACCGACATCCGCATGCCCGGCATGGGCGGACTGGAGCTGCTGGAGCGCCTGCACCGGGATCACCCGGAACTGCCGGTCATCATCATGACCGCCCATTCCGACCTGGAGAGCGCCGTGTCCGCCTACCAGGGGGGCGCCTTCGAGTACCTGCCCAAGCCCTTCGACGTGGACGACGCCGTGGCCCTGGTACGCCGCGCGTTTCAGTTGCGGCGGGAGCGGGTACAGCCCGAATCCGGACCGAACGGCGGCACGCCCGAGATCATCGGCGAGGCCCCGGCCATGCAGGAGGTGTTCCGGGCCATCGGACGTCTGTCGCACTCCAACATCACGGTGCTGATCAACGGCGAATCGGGCACCGGCAAGGAGCTGGTGGCCCACGCCCTGCACCGGCACAGCCCCCGGGCCGGCAAGCCCTTCATCGCATTGAACACCGCCGCCATTCCGGGCGACCTGCTGGAATCCGAGCTCTTCGGCCACGAGAAGGGCGCCTTCACCGGCGCCCAGGCCTCGCGGCGGGGGCGCTTCGAGCAGGCCGACGGCGGCACCCTCTTCCTGGACGAGATCGGCGACATGCCCGCGGAACTGCAGACCCGGCTGTTGCGGGTGCTGTCCGACGGAGAGTTCTACCGGGTCGGCGGGCACACCCCCATCCGGGTGGACGTGCGCATCATCGCCGCCACCCACCAGAACCTGGAACAGCGGGTACGCGAGGGCCTGTTCCGGGAGGACCTGTTTCATCGCCTCAACGTGATCCGCATTCATGTCCCGGCGCTGCGCGAGCGCCGCGAGGACATCCCGCTGCTGCTCGATCACTTCCTCGGCCAGGCGGCCCGGGAACTCAACGTGGAACGCAAGGTGCTGCTGCCCCGGGTGCGCGATTATCTCTCGAGTCTCGACTGGCCCGGCAACGTGCGCCAGCTGGAGAACACCTGCCGATGGCTCACGGTCATGGCCTCAGGGCGCGAAGTGCACCTGGACGACCTGCCGCCCGAACTCCGGGAACAGTCGGAAACCACCGCCGCCGTGGGCTGGGAACAGGGCCTCGCCCAGTGGGCCGACCAGGCACTGGCCCGGGGCGGGAACAACCTGCTGGGACAGGCCACCCCGGCGTTCGAGCGCATCATGATCCGCGCCGCCCTGAAACGCACCGGCGGCCGCCGCCAGGATGCCGCCAGGCTGCTGGGCTGGGGGCGCAACACCCTGACGAGAAAGATCAACGAACTGGGAATGGAGGACGGCAGGGAAAGTGACGCATAGGGCGGGCCATGCCCGCCGCATCGGAAGCCCCGAACCCCCGCACGGCGGCCACGGCCGCCATAACCCCATAGGGCGGGCCATGCCCGCCGCATCGAAGCCCCGAACCCCCGCACGGCGGCCACGGCCGCCATAACCCCATA
>SKOF01000503.1 GCA_007120155.1 Thioalkalivibrio sp.
CCAGGGCGGTGCGAAGATTCTCGCCCACCTTGCCCTTGATCTCGTCGGCATGTTCCATGATGCCATCGAGGCTTCCGTAGGCATCGAGCCACTTCACCGCCGTCTTGGGGCCCACCTTGTCCACCCCGGGCACGTTGTCCACGGTGTCGCCGATGAGCGCGAGATAATCGACGATCCGTTCAGGCGGCACGCCGAACTTTTCCTTCACCCCGTCGGCATCCAGAGTGGTGCCGGTCATGGTATTGACCAGGGTCACCCCCGGTTCCACCAGCTGGGCCATGTCCTTGTCACCGGTGGAGATCACCACCTCCAGGCCGTGTCCCTTCCCCTGGCGGGCCAGGGTCGCGATCACGTCGTCCGCCTCCACCCCGGGGATCACCAGTATCGGCAGGCCCATGGCCTTCACCAGCGCGTGCAACGGCTCCACCTGGGCCGCCAGTTCGTCGGGCATGGGCGGGCGGGTCGCCTTGTATTCGGCGTACATCTCGTCCCGGAAGGTCTTGCCCTTGGCATCGAACACCACCGCCACGTGTTCGGGGGCGTAGTCCTTGAGCAGTTTGCGCAGCATGTTGGCCACACCGTAGACGGCCCCCGTCGGTTCACCCTTCGAGTTGGTCAGCGGCGGCAGGGCGTGAAAGGCGCGGTACAGGTACGAGGATCCGTCCACCAGCACCAGGGGCGGGGTCTTGCTCACGGGTTCTCACTCCGGCGGTTCAGGTCTGTGGCAGCATTATGGTGCGTGTACCCCTCAATTGGAAAAGCGCCAGCCATTCCGGATGATGTGGGAACGAGTACACTACGCGATTCGACGCGGAGGTCGCAGAGGCGCGGAGAACGCAGAGGAAGGCTTTACGCATTCTGTTCTCCGCGACCTCTGCGCCTCTGCGACCTCCGCGTGAACTAACTAATCCGGCGTTTTACCCAACGCCTGTTTGGGGATAAGCTAGGAATCCATCTGTTCGAGTCATCCGACCCATGAATCCCTCCTCCCGCGCCGAACATCCCGGGCTGCAGCCCATCGACGACTCCGCGCTGACCCGCGAAAGCTGGAAGATCTTCCAGATCATGGCCGAGTTCGTGGAAGGCTTCGAGCGCCTGGCGCGCATCAAGCCGTCGGTGAGCATCTTCGGCTCGGCGCGCATCCCGCCGGGCAACCCCATCTACAAACTGGGCGAGGAGATCGCCCGTGAGCTGTCGGACGCCGGCTTCGCGGTGGTCAGCGGCGGCGGACCGGGGATCATGGAGGCGGCCAACAAGGGGGCCTTCGGCGGCAAGTCGCCGAGCATCGGGCTGAACATCGCGCTGCCCCACGAGCAGGTAGCCAATGAGTACCAGGACATCTCGCTGGGATTCAGGCACTTCTTCTCCCGCAAGGTCATGTTCGTCAAGTACGCCTCCGCCTACGTGGTGCTGCCCGGCGGGTTCGGTACCCTCGACGAACTGGCGGAGATCCTGACCCTGGTGCAGACAGGCAAGACCCGGCGCATCCCCATCATCCTGGTGCACAGCGCCTTCTGGAAGGGTCTGCTGGCGTGGTTCGAGGATACCCTGGTGGCACAGGGCACCATCGATGAATCGGATCTGAAACTCTACACCCTGGTGGACGACCCCAAGTCGGCGGTCAACGCCATTTTCGATTACTACGAGGCCCGGGGATTCGAGCCGTCCCCGGAAGAGAAAGAAAAGCTGATGGAGCTCTGACCGTGAAACGCGTACTGCTTGCCGCCCTGCTCTTGTTGCCCGGCCTCGGGGCCGCCGAGGACATCCCGCCGCCACCGCCCCTGCTGGATGACAGCGAACAGGTGACCCGGGAGATCATGGAGCCCCAGGTCACCATCATCCGGCGCGACGGCGAGATCATCGAGGAGTATCGCCTGCACGGACAGCTCTACATGGTGCGCGTCACGCCGAGAACGGGCCCGCCGTACTACCTCGTCGACACTTCAGGTGACGGCAACCTGGAGACACGCTCCCACGAGCTGGACCCGCGCCTGATGATCCCGGCCTGGACGATCCTGCGCTGGTGAGTGCGGCACCGCCGGCACGCCGCTTCCCGCCCCCCTCCGGACCCCCTCCCACCCGGGAGGAACTGGAACAGTTTCTGAGCAACTACGCGCTGGGCCGGCTGCAGGCCTTTCATCCGGGCCGGCGCGGCCGGCGCGGGCGGGTGATCACCGACGCCGGGCAGTTCTGGCTGGTCGGCCCGGGTATGAGCGACTCGTTCCTGGAAGAGCTGCTGGAGCACCTGGCCGGACACGGGCTGCCGGTGCCCGCCGTGGTGCGCGACCGGGACGGACGCTGGATCCGCCCTCTCGGGGCGTGCCCGGGCGCCCTGGTGCGCTGGCCGGAGGGAAGGCACCTGGAAGCGTTCACCCCGGGCGACTGCGCCCGCGTGGGGGAGTTGCTGGGACGCGTTCATCTGGCCGGCCTGGATTTCGTCCCTTCCCGGCCCCCGCACCGCAGTCACTTGTGGCGCCGGCAGATGGCCGAGGCCCTGGCACCCCGTCTGCCAACCCGGGAACGGCACCTGTTGAGCGAGGAAGTACGGTTTCAGGGCCTCTACCGCTTTGGCGACCTGCCCCAGGGCATTGTCCACGGCGCACCCAATCGGCGGCGGCTGGTGGCCGGCCCGGACGGCGGTTTCGGTCTGACCGGTTTCGGCCATGCCTGCCGCCATGCCCTGCTCCTGGACGTGGCGGTGGCCACCCACGACTGCTGCGCGGGGCCGGACGGTGCGCTGGACCACGGTCTGGTCAGCGCCCTGCTCGAAGCCTACCGCCACCTGCGCCCGCTCAAGGCCATTGAACGCGGTGCCTGGCCCGTGCTGCTTCGCCGGGCGGCCCTGGACGCCTGGCTGGAGGCCCTCACGCTGGGTCAGGACGCCGCGGGCGACCGGGCCCGGCTCGAAACCCGCATCCGCGAAGAAGCCCGACTGCAGCGTTGCTGGGTGGATTGATCCGCCCCACAGGGCCTGCGTGCCGAGCACCTTCCGCCGCCTCTCCCGCCCCGCATCGGACCGATGAACCGGGGGCCGGACACCCCCGCCAGGCCCGCCATGCTCCTAACTTCCATGAATCCGCCCTATTATCAGTGTGTTCACCCAATCAATCGTCAGGGGAAAACCGACCCCAAAGGAGCACACCATGAGCCAACTGCCCCAGATCCAGGCGCCCGAGCACCCCCAGGGCAGCCACGAACCCGGCCTGTCCACCTGGCACGACACCCGGTACCGCATCATGTGGTACTACATGCATGCCACACCGCGCCCCTGCTTCACCCCCGGACTGCTGTCCGAACTGGGCAGCTTCCGGGATGACATGGCCCACCGCCTGGACGACCCCCGGGATGCGGGCATCGACTACATGGTGCTGGCCTCCAAGGTTCCCGGCATCTTCAACCTGGGCGGGGACCTGTCCCTGTTCCGCACCCTGGTGGAAGCCGGGGACCGGGAGGGACTGCGCACTTATGCCCACGCCTGCATCGACATGCTCTGGACCCATATCAGCGGAATCGACGGGCGCGACATCACCACCATCTCCCTGGTGCAGGGCGATGCCCTGGGTGGCGGCTTCGAAGGCGCCATGTCTGCCCATGTGCTGGTGGCCGAGCGCAGCGCCCGGCTGGGTCTGCCGGAGATCCTGTTCAATCTCTTTCCGGGGATGGGGGCCTACAGCCTGCTGTCCCGCCGGCTGGGTCCGACCCGGGCCGAACGCCTGATCCTGTCCGGCCAGGTATACACCGCCGAGGCGCTGCACGAGATGGGCGTGGTGGATGTGCTGGCCGAGGACGGAGAGGGCGAGAAGGCCGTCTACGACTACGTGGCCCGGGAGAACCGGGCACGCAACGGCTACCGGGCATTGCGCAGGGCCAGAGCACTGAGCAACCCGGTGACCCGCGAAGAGCTGCTGGGGATTACCGAGGTGTGGGTGGACGCGGCCCTGAACCTGGGCGAGCGGGACCTGCGCATGATGCAGCGCCTCACCAACCAGCAGGAACGGCGCATGCTCAAGGCGGCATAGGTGACCGGCGCGTGTCCGGGGGTGTCGGTTACGCCCCGCGGTCCGGTCCGCAGAGATTCAGGTCGCTGCGTCGCGGCACTCGCGCAGGTAGGCGTCCACACCCGAGCAGGTGTCACGAAACGCCTGCTCGATCTCGTTGACCCGCGCGGCCGGCGACCCGGTGCCCATCTCGTAGGGCTTGAGCGATTCGGCCCCCTGGCAAAGACCCACGAGCCGGGCGCCGCCCAGTTCGCCGGCGCTGCCCTTCAGGGCGTGCAACGCATCGCGCATGCGCGGGTAATCGGCCTGATCCACGGCGGCCCTCAGATCGCGGAGCTGCTGCTCCCCGTCTCGCCTGAAACCCTCCAGGAGATCCCGCAGGAACAGGGGACCGGACCCGAGCCTGACCAGGCCATCCAGCACGTGTGTGTTGAGCACATCGACCTCCCGTGTCGTCGTGTTGTCCCTCGCCGCCGTGTTCGCCGGTGCCGGGGCGGCATGCACCGACAGCCCCGCCAGCGTATCCAGCAGGCGCGCCGCGTCCACCGGCTTGGTGAGATAGGCGGCCGCCCCTGCGCTGCGGCAGGCCTCCTGCGCGCCCGGCGTGGCGTCGGCGCTGAGAATGACGGCCGGCGGGCAGGCGTCCCCGCCCATGAACCGGCTCATCTTCAGGACCTCCAGCCCGCCAGTGTCCGGCATGTTCAGGTCCAGGATCATCAGGTCGAAGTCCCCACCCCGGGCGGATAGCACGTCCAGGGCCGCCTCGCCGCCGTTCACGAGAAAGGGCTCGTGACCGGCCCGCCTGAGAATGCCAGAGATGACCTGCCGGTTGACCGCGTTGTCTTCGGCCACCAGTACGCGCAAGGCCCTGGCATTGCCTGCGCGCGCCCGGTAATGATCAGCAAGGGAGATGACGTTTTCCGCGGGTTCCATCTCACTTTGCGCCGCGTTCAGGGCATTGAACAGCCGGGTCTTGTCGGGCGGCAGGTCCAGGACAGAGGAATAGCCGGCGCGCAGCCAGACCGTGCGCGGCGAGGAACCCGGTTCATGATCGAGCAGGATGGCGGGCACGCGGGCGAGGGACGGCTCCCGGCGCAGGAGACCCAGAAACTCCGCCGGATCAGCTCCCAGGGTGCGACGGTCCACCAGAACCACGTCATGGGCGAGACTGTCCGGCTCCAGAAGGTGCGCCATGGCCTGGACCGGGCTGGACACCGCGTCCGGGCGCAGATGCCAGCCCTCCAGGAACCGGCACAGCCGGGACCGGACATCGGATTCGGCGAGCACGAGGATCCGCCCGCCCGCGCCGCCGAGCCGGACGGGCTCGCCGCCTTCGGCCGGGACCTGGCGCTCGAACGGGATCTCGAAGTAGAACGTGGTGCCCGATCCCATCTCGCTGTGAAGCCCCATGTCACCGCCCATCAGTTCCACCAGTTGGCGGGAAATGGTGATGCCCAGGCCGCTGCCGCCATATCGCCGGGTGGTGGACGCATCGGCCTGCTCAAAGGTTTCAAAGATACGCGCCCGGGCCGCCTCGGGGATGCCGATGCCCGTATCACGCACGGCAAAGTGCAGACGAGGCATGTCCGGCTCGCCGCCCGCCGCCCGCACCGTCACCTCCACCTCGCCGCGTTCGGTGAACTTCAGGGCATTGCCGATGAGATTGATGAGCACCTGGCGCAGGTGCTGCGCGTCGCCGCGCAGCGCAAACGGCACATCGGGGTCCACGTGGGCGGACAGGCGCAGCCCGCTGGCGCGCGCCTGGGCCTCGAACATGGCCAGTGTGCCGTGCACCAGGCGGTGCAGATCGAAATCCACCGTTTCCGTGGAGAGCTTGCCGGCCTCGATGCGCGAGATGTCGAGAATGTTCTCGATGAGCCCCAGGAGCACCTTGGCCGATGTATGGATGGAACGGCCCAGTTCCCTCTGCTCGGTATCGAGCCGCGTGTCCATCAGCAGATCACTCATGCCGATCACGCCGTTGAGCGGGGTGCGCAGCTCATGGCTCATGTTGGCCAGGAAGCGTGATTTGGCCTGATTGGCCTCGTTGGCTCGCGCAATGGCGCCGTGCAGGCTCTTGAGCAGGCTTGCCGTATACAGAGGCACCAGCACGAGCACCATCATCATGCTCAGACTGAACACCGGGTGGATGGACCAGAACGGGCTGAGCACGAACACGGCGGCGAAGCCCGTCAGCGCCATGGCCGTGGACAGATACAGGTAACCGACCCCGTAGCGGAAACCGTTGCCGACGATCACCCACAGGTACACCACGAGGATGGGCGTGCCGGCCTCACCCCCCAGCAGCAGGCTCAGCGAGGCGCCGGTCATGTCGCCGGCCATGCCCAGCACGCGGCGCGACGGGCTGCGTTCAGGCCACAGCAGGATGGCCAGCAGAATGGCCAGGGAGAACGCCAGGAACAGGGTGCTGCCGAGACGCGCGTAATCCAGGGCGGGCGCCGCCACCACACTGGCGAACCACGGCGTGTGGAAGTAGGTGAATACGCTCAGGCCGATGATCAGGCGCACCAGCGCCTGCTGGTGCTCGGAGTCCGGCCGCTGGCGCAGCCGCTTGAGCAGGGCCGCAAGCCCGGGGACCCAGTTCAACCGGCCCGACGCCGCCTTGTCGTTGTCATTCGTGGTCGGACCGGCCATGGGGCCCTCCCTGTTCCTTATGCATCCGGCACCCCGGGGCGCGCCGCGTGCGGGCGGCCCGTTCAACCCCCATGCGTCCGCCGGTTGTCCCGGACTCCACCGGGAGTGCCGGCAGGCGGCGCGCAGGCCGGATGGTCAGGAAATGCTCCCATCCGAGGCGGGATCACGCAAGCCCTGCTCAATGGTCACGATCTCCTCAAAGACCGCCAGGAAGGCGTTGACACAATCAGGGTCGAACTGCCGCCCTGCCTGATCACGCAGATAATCGCAGGCGGCCTCCCGGGACCACGCAGGCTTGTAGGGCCGCACGGAGCGCAGCGCGTCATAGACATCGGACACGGCGACGATTCGCGCCTCCAGCGGGATCTTCTCCCCTGCAAGGCCGCCCGGATAGCCGCCGCCGTCCCAGTGTTCATGATGGCCCAGGGCGATGACGGCCCCCATCTGCATGTACCGCGAGGCGGAATCCTTCAGGATCTCGTGGCCCATGAGCGTATGGCGCTCCATGATCGCCCGCTCGTCTGCGGTCAGCGGCCCGGGCTTGAGCAGGATGTGATCCGGCACGCCGATCTTGCCGATGTCGTGCATGGGCGCGGCCAGTTCGATGGTTTCGCACACGGAGTCGTCCAGGCCCAACCGGGCGGCGACCCGCCGCGCGTAGCGCGCCATGCGCAGGACGTGATTGCCGGTGCCCTCGTCCCGGTACTCCCCCGCCTTGGCGAGGCGCAACAGGGTTTCACGCTCACGGTCCAAGATCTCCCGTGTGGCCGCGTTGACCTGGCGTTCGAGCCACCGGGCACGGTGCTGTACCAGTCGGCTCTGACGGCGCAGACGCAGCAGGTTGCGGCACCGGACACGGCACTCCACCGGATCCAGCGGTCGGGAGAGGAAATCCGTGGCCCCGGCATCCAGGGCCTCGTAGCGCACGTTGCGGTCCTCGAGTACCGTGACCACCACGATGGGCACCTCGGCGCTGCCGGGCAGGGCACGCACCGCGCGAATGAACTGCGCACCGCTCATCTGGGGCATGCGAAAATCGGTGACGATGAGGTCCGGCATGGTCTCGCGGACTTGGGCCAGGGCAACCTCGGGGTCCGAGAACGCGGTGATCTCCATCCCGGGCCAGACGCCCTGCATGAGTTCCGTGAGAATACGCCGACCCGTGGACTGGTCGTCCACGATGAACAGCCGCATATGGCCCCGGTAGCGGGTATCGCCCGAACCCCCGTCACTGCCGCCGCTCTCGGCGGTACCGATGCGCCGTACCACCGCACCACTGTGTCCACGCCCGGAGGCGTTCCGAATCATGATGGCACCCTCACAACACTTCCCTACTGCTTGCAGGGAAAAACGTGATGTATCCAGCACTTATTGTGGCACGTCTGCGGCTGAACGGCGGCATTCGGCAAAAATTTCCGGCGGCGACGGCATTCGGGTCCGGTGACCGGTGCGGTTTTCCCGGCCTCCGTCGGGCGGCCTTCTCGTCACCTCTGCGCTGCACGCCTCGCCGGCCGTTCGCCCTTCCACCACGCCCACCGGATCCTGCATCGCGGGTCAGGACACCTTCTCCAACTTCGCATAGCCCGCCACCAGCCATTTGGCGCCGTGCTCGGAAAAATGCACCTGGATGCGCGCATTGGCCCCCTGACCTTCGCAGTCGGTGATGATGCCCTCCCCGAACTTGCGGTGAGCCACGCGCACGCCCACCCGCAGTCCGTCTCCGGCACCTTCGGAGGACGGTTCGGAACGGCGATACACCGGCTGGCTGATGCGCGCCCTGGGTCGTACGTCCTCGATCAGCCCGGCAGGCAGCTCGGCGAGAAAGCGCGACGGGGCGCCATAGGTCTCCCGGCCGTGCAGCCGACGGGACTCCGCGTAGGAGAGCACCAGTTGCTGGCGGGCGCGGGTGATGCCCACGTAGGCCAGCCGGCGCTCCTCCTCCATGCGTCCCGGTTCCTCCACCGACATGCGGTGGGGGAAAAGCCCCTCCTCCATGCCGCTCATGAACACCAGCGGAAACTCGAGACCCTTTGCGGAGTGCAGCGTCATCAGCTGCACGCAGTCCTCGAACGCGGCCGCCTCCCCCTCCCCGGCCTCCAGGGCCGCGTGGGCGAGAAATGCGGTCAGCGTATCCATATCACCGTGGGCCTCCGGGTCGTACTCAAAACCCCGGGCGGCGCTCACCAGCTCGTCCAGGTTCTCCAGGCGGCCCTGGGCCTTCTCGCCCTTCTCCGCGGCATAGAAATCCCGCAGACCCGAGTGCCGGATCACGTGTTCCGCCTGTTCGTGCAGCGGCAGATCCCGGCAGGCCGCGGTGAGCGCATCCACCAGCGCCAGGAACCCCTGCAGGGCATTGCCGGCCCGGGCCGTGAGACTGCCCTGCGCCAGAAGTTCGGCGCTGGCGGCCCCCAGCGGCAGGTCACGCGCCCGAGCCTGCTCCCGGATCAGCGCCAGGGTGCGCTCGCCCAGTCCCCGGGCGGGCTGGTTGACCACCCGCTCGAACGCAGCGTCATCCTCGCGACTGGCCACCAGGCGCAGGTAGGCCAGGGCGTCCTTGATCTCGGCCCGTTCGAAGAAGCGCAAGCCCCCGTAGACCCGGTAGGGAATGGCGGCCTGTATCAGGGATTCCTCGAACACCCGGGACTGGGCGTTGGACCGGTAGAGCACCGCCACATCGCTGTAGCGGCCCCCTGTCCGCGACCACTCCTGGATGCGCCCGACCACGAAACGCGCCTCGTCCTGTTCGTTGAACGCGGCATACAGCGCGATGGGCGAGCCTTCCGCATCCTCGGTCCAGAGGTTCTTGCCGAGCCGTCCCTGGTTGTGCTCGATGAGCGCATTGGCAGCCTTGAGGATGGTGCCGGTGGAACGATAGTTCTGTTCCAGGCGGATGACGCGCGTCCCGGGATAATCCCTGCTGAAATGCTGGATATGCTCGATGCGCGCGCCGCGCCAGCCATAGATCGACTGGTCGTCGTCGCCCACGGCAAACACGGGAATCCGGTCGCCGGACAGCAGCCTCAGCCAGCCGTACTGGATGGCGTTGGTGTCCTGAAACTCGTCCACCAGGATGTGGCGAAAGCGGTTGCGGTAGTGCTCCAGCAACGCGGGCGTATCGCGCAACAGCTCCAGGGCGCGCAGCAGCAGCTCGGCGAAATCCACCACGCCGGCGCGCCGGCAGGCGGCCTCGTAGGCGCTGTAGATGCGCACCAGCTGGCGATTCACCGGGTCGCCATGATCCTCCATGTGCGCCGGGCGCACCCCCTCGTCCTTGCGGGCATTGATGAACCATTGGGCCTGGCGCGGCGGCCAGCGGGCCTCGTCCAGTTCCAGGGTCTTCAATACCCGCTTGACCATGCGCAACTGGTCATCGGCATCCAGGATCTGAAATCCCTGGGGCAGGCCGGCATCCTGCCAGTGGGCGCGCAGCAGCCG
>SKOF01000096.1 GCA_007120155.1 Thioalkalivibrio sp.
GCGGCATCCGCCAGGGAGGCGAAGCCGTCCCACCGCAGCACCGGTGCATCGGGATGAGACGTCGTGGGCAATACCGGTGAAATCAGGGCGAAGTCCACATCGGCCTCGTTGGCCAGAACCATCTCGCGCCGATCGTGCACCGAGGCGGATACCATGAGGCCATCACGCTGCATGTCCGCGCGCCAGCGGGTGAGCCGCTGGCTATTGAGGTGCACACCATCCGCACCGACCGCCCGTGCAATGTCCGGATCGGCATTGAGCATGACGCGCACATCCAGGGACCGGGCCAGGGGCATTACCCGCTCGGCCAGTCGTGCCAGGCGGTCCGGACTCAGGGAAGGCGCTCTCAACTGCATCAGATGAATGCCGCCCCGTACCAGCCGATCCTCGAGTTGGCGGAGAAAACCCGGTTCATCGTCGGACGGGTCCGGCGTGATCAGACAGCAGTCGGGCAACTGCAGGGCGGCAACGATGGCGTGATTCGCCGCGGGGAAGTCGTAGTTGGACAAGGCGGGCGCGGATACCCAGCGCAGGGACTGCCCCTCGCATCCACGGGGTTCGCCCGCGAAGGCATCCACGACACTGACGCGCAGGCACACGCGCTTGTCGCCGTAGTCGTGATCGATCTTGATGAGCGGCTGAAAACTCTGGACGCGTATGTCCAGTTCTTCCCGGAGCTCCCGGTACAGGGCGTGCTCCAGGTCTTCCCCCGGCTCGAACTTCCCGCCCGGAAACTCCCATAGGCCGCCCTGGTGCAAATGATCCGGGCGGCGCGCAATGAGGTATTCGCCGCGTGCATTGCGAATCGCGGCGACCGCCACCGGAACCGGTGTCAGGTCAGGCGACATGGATGACGAGCAGACAGCGGCATCGCTGCCCCCGGCACGGTCATGACCGGTACTCCGCGTTGATCCGTACATAGTCGAAGGAGAGGTCACAGGTGTGGATTCGCGCCTCGGCCGATCCCCGCGCCAGATGGATATGGATCGGGAGTTCCGCCTCGCCCATGACCCGCTGCCCCGCCTCTTCCGTATAGTCCGGGGCGCGTCCGCCCTTCTCGACGATCAGGACATCACCGATCTCGATACGCACCCGTGAAACGTCCAGGTCCGCTACACCGGCGCGGCCCACGGCGGCCAGGATACGTCCCCAGTTGGGGTCCGAGGCGAACAATGCGGTCTTCACCAAAGGTGAATGGGCCACCGCATCGGCCACCTGCCTCGCCTCCTGCGGGGTCGCGGCACCGGTGACATGCAGCGTGATGAACTTGGTCGCGCCCTCTCCGTCGCGCACGATGGCCTGTGCCAGATGATCGCAGACAGCCTGCAGCGCGGTCATGAATCGGCGACGATCATCGGCATTGACCAGTCGGATGCCGCTGGCACCGGTGGCCGCCAGCACACAGGCGTCGTTGGTGGAGGTGTCGCCGTCGACGGTGATGCAGTTGAAGCTGCGCTCGACCGCGCCCTCCAGCATCGCCTGCAACTCGGCGGCGGGGACGGATACGTCGCTGGCGAGAAAAGCGAGCATGGTGGCCATGTCCGGATGGATCATGCCCGAGCCCTTGGCGATGCCGGTGAGCGTAACCGTCCCGCCCGAGAGCGTGACACGGCGGCTGATGCCCTTGCCCACGATGTCGGTGGTCATGATGGCGCGCATGGCCTCGGTCCACGTGTCCGCCGAAAGCCGTGCGGCCAGCCGCGGGATCGCCTCCCGGATGCGCGGCACGGGCAGGGGCTCGCCGATCACCCCGGTGGAGAAGGGCAGCACCTGTTCCGGCCGGCAGCCCATCACCTCCGCCACATGGGCGCAGCTCGCCTGCGCATCCCTGAGCCCGCGCTCCCCGGTGCCTGCGTTGGCGTTTCCGGCATTGATCAACAGACAGCGCGCACCACCCGCCGCCAGATGCTCCCGGGCCACGATCACCGGCGCAGCACAGAAGGCATTACGCGTAAACACCGCCGCCAGGCCGGAACCGGCCGCCAGCTCCATGAGCACCAGGTCATCGCGGTCCCGGTAACGGATACCCGCGGCCACGGCACCCAGGCGCACGCCGGGCACGGGAAGCAGTTCAGCGGGTTCGGTCAGATTGACGGGCATGGATTCAATATTCAATATTCAATATTCAAGATTCAAAGGGACGTACGGCCGTGGCCGACCCCACCGAGGCGGTTCAAACCCACCGCATCCACCCTTTGAATCTTGAATCTTGAATCTTGAACTTTGAACTTACAGTTTCCCATGACAGTGCTTGAATTTCTTGCCGGAGCCGCACCAGCAGGGCTCGTTGCGGCCCAGCTTGGGGCCTTCGCGGCGAAACGGCTGCGCCTCTCCGCCGCCCTGTCCGGCGCCCTCCGCGCCCTCCTTGTGCAGCGCGCTCTCGGGCTGGGAGTGCTGGAAGCGCATCCCGCCGACCCCGGCCCGCTGCTGGCGTTCCAGGGTCTCCGCGTCTTCCGGGGAGCGAACCTGAACGCGCAACAACAGGGCAGTTACGTCGTGCTTGATGCGCTGTAACAGCGCCTCGAACATCTCGAAGGCCTCGCGCTTGTACTCCTGCTTCGGATTGCGTTGCGCGTAGCCGCGCAGCCCGATGCCCTGGCGCAGATAATCCATGGCCGCCAGATGTTCCTTCCAGTGGTTGTCCAGCACCTGCAGCATCACGTCCTTCTCGATGCGGCGCATGGTCTCGGCACCCACCTTCTCCTCCTTCTCCCGGTAGGATTCGGCGAGGCGCTCCTGGATCCGCTCGCGCAGGGTCTCCTCGTGGAGATCGTCCTCGCGCTCCAGCCAGCCGGCAATATCCATCCGGGCACCGAACTCCTGCTCCAGGGCATGGGTCAGACCGGGCACGTCCCACTGCTCCTCGATACTGCCTTCGGGGATGTACTGGGAAATCACGCCATCCACCACATCCCGGCGTACCGCCTCGACGGTTTCGTAGATATCCTCGGAATCGAGCAGTTCGCGACGCTGCTCGTAGACCACCTTGCGCTGATCGTTCGCCACGTCATCGTATTCGAGCAGGTTCTTACGAATGTCGAAGTTGTGAGCCTCCACCTTGCGCTGGGCATTCTCGATGGCCTTGGTCACCCAGGCATTCTCGATGGCCTCGCCTTCCTGCATGCCCAGCTTCTGCATCAGTCCCTTGACGCGGTCCGAGGCGAAGATGCGCATCAGGTTGTCTTCCAGGGACAGGAAAAACCGGCTGGAACCCGGGTCGCCCTGGCGCCCGGCGCGCCCGCGCAGCTGGTTGTCGATGCGCCTCGACTCGTGGCGCTCGGAACCGATGATGTGCAGCCCCCCGGCCGCCAGTACGGCGTCGTGGCGCTTCTGCCATTCAGCCTTGACCCGCTCCACCTCCTCGGCCTTCACGTCGTCACCGAGGGGCTCAAGCTCGGCCTCCAGGCTTCCGCCCAGCACGATGTCGGTACCGCGGCCTGCCATGTTGGTGGCCAGTGTCACCGACCCGGGACGGCCCGCCTGGGCCACCACATGGGCCTCACGCTCGTGCTGTTTCGCGTTGAGCACCTCGTGGGAGATCTTCTCCTTCTTCAGAAGGCCCGACAGGAACTCCGAGGTTTCCACGGACGCCGTGCCCACCAGCACCGGCTGCTGGCGCTCCCGGCAGAAGCGGATCTCCTTGATGATGGCGTCGAACTTCTCTTTCTCGGTCAGATAGACCAGATCCTGCATGTCGTCCCGGACCATGGGCCGGTTGGTAGGGATCACCACCACCTCCAGGCCATAGATCTGCTGGAACTCAAAGGCCTCGGTGTCGGCGGTGCCGGTCATGCCGGAAAGCTTGTCGTACAGGCGGAAATAATTCTGAAAGGTGATGGAGGCAAGCGTCTGGTTCTCACTCTGGATCGGCACCCCTTCCTTGGCCTCGATGGCCTGATGCAGTCCTTCGGACCAGCGTCTGCCCGCCATGATGCGCCCGGTGAACTCGTCAATAATCAGCACCTGGTTGTCGCGAACCAGGTAGTCCACGTCCTTCTGGAACAGGACCCGGGCGCGCAACGCCGCGTTCAGATGATGCAGCAGCGCGATGCTGCCCGCGTCGTACAGGCCCTGGTTCTCGTCCAGCATCCCCGCCTGGCGCAAGAGTTGCTCGGCCTTCTCCTGGCCGTCCTCGGTGAGGAACACCTGCTTGAGTTTCTCGTCGACGCTGTAGTCCCCGGGCCCCTCCTCTTCCTCCTGGGGATCGAGCTTCGGCACGATACGGTTCATGGCCTCGTAGAGGTCCGCATTGTCCCCGGCCGGTCCGGAGATGATCAGCGGCGTGCGCGCCTCGTCGATCAGGATCGAGTCCACTTCGTCCACGATGGCAAAGGTCAGCTCGCGCTGGACCCGGTCCTGCAGCCGAAAGGCCATGTTGTCGCGCAGGTAGTCGAACCCGAATTCGTTGTTGGTCCCGTAGGTGATATCGGCGCCATACGCCTCGCGCCGGGTCACCGGGCGCAGGTGCGTATAGCCGCCCTCGCCCCCCGGGTAATCCGGGTCATAGACAAAGGAGGCCGAATCGGGGCCGCCCCCTCCGGTGGAGTTGATTACACCCACGGTGAGCCCGAGCCCGTGATAGACGCGTCCCATCCACGCGGCGTCGCGACGGGCCAGGTAATCGTTCACGGTAACCACGTGCACACCCGTACCGGGCAATGCATTGAGATAGGCCGCGAGGGTCGCCACCAGGGTCTTGCCCTCACCGGTGCGCATCTCCGCGATGCGCCCGCTGTGCAGCACCATGCCACCCACCAGCTGCACGTCGAAATGGCGCATGCCCATGAATCGGCGACCGGCCTCGCGTGCCGCCGCAAACGCCTCCGGCAGCACATCATCCAAGCTGCTGCCGCCCGCCACCTGCTCACGCAACGCGTCGGTGCGTGCGCGCAGGGCAGCATCGTCCAGCGCGGACAGATCGGGCTCCAGCTCGTTGATCCGTGCCACGGTCCTGCCAAAGCGTTTGATCAGCCGTTCGTTGCGGCTGCCGAAGATTTTCCTGACAAAACTGGTAACCATGGGTTCGGGAGGTTCTTCTAGAGTAGTGGGACTGACCCGAATAGGGCGCCATAAGAGGCGCCTATGATACCCCATGGAGGGGGAATCGGTCAGCGCGTGGCGCACCGCAGGCCCTCAAACGGCCCGTCCGGCACGGCGTCAGCGGGAAGCCTTGATGAAACGCGAAGGATTGATGTGCCGGCCGTTCTCCAACACTTCGAAATGTACGTGGGGGCCGGTGGCCCGACCGGTCTGCCCCAGCAGCGCGATCACCTGGCCCTTGCGCACCGTATCCCCTTCCTGGACCTTGAGGGCCTTGTTGTGGGCGTACCGGGTGACGAAACCGTTGCCGTGATCGATCTCCACCAGCTTCCCATATGCGTTGCGGTCCGCGGCCCAGGTGACGATACCGCCGCCCACGGCCACCACGTCGCTGCCGGGCCGGCCGGCGAAATCGATCCCCCGGTGATACACCCGGCGCCCGGTGAACGGATCGTTGCGCATGCCGTAACTGGAGGAGATCCAGCCCTGGGTGATGGGGCGCCCTTCCGGGGTCACCTCCTCCTGAAGCTGTCTGGAGATCATCAGGCGGTCCAGCAGCCGCAATTGCGATTCCTGTTCCGCCATGATGCCGTCCAGGGCATCCAGCTGGGCCATCAGGTCAGGCGCATGGCCGATGCCGATCTCCGCCTCGGGACCGCCGATACCCGGCATGGCAGCGAAATCGAACTCGCCGTCGTCCAGGCCGGCCAGCCGCACGAGCCGCTCGCCCAGGGCATCCAGGCGGGTGGCACGGACCTGCAACTCGGCGAGACGTATGGTGAGCGCGTCGATATTCGCCTGGGCGTTGTCCCGGGCAGACTGCAGGCCCTCGCGCTGGGCCTGCAACTGGTCTTCCCAGGAGGACACGAATGCGGCATCCCCATGGCGCACCCCGGCGGCAAAACCGGCCACCACCAGTGCGCCCAGCAGAAACGCCACGCCCGCCCCGGCCACGAGCCAATGGTACCAGCGGCAACAGTTAAGATTGTGGCGGCGGGCGCCATTGCGGCTGAGCAGGATGATGTTCATCTTGACCCGATGCTAAGATGGCGGTCGGGCCGATGATAGCCCCTTCCGCGGTGGTTTGAGAACCCTGATGCCCATTGTAATTGACGCTCAATCAAGCAGATGCGCCGCGTTCGCCAGCTGATCGATGAAAGCCTGGTGTCCCGCGCCCGGCAGATGGGCGCGCTGACCCAGAGCCTGCGGCAGCTCCTGCCCCCCGCCCTGGCCCCCCATTGCCGGGTTTCCGGAGTGACGCCTGATCATCTGATCCTGGCGGCGGACGGAGGGAACTGGGCCACGCAGTTGCGCTATCTGCAGCGCGAGATTGTCAAGCACATGAACGCCCACCATGGCCTGAGCGTCGCCAGGGTCCGGGTTCAGGTGTCGGCACCTTCGCCCGGGGACGAGGCGGCCCGGTCCTCGGGCACGCGTCCCGCCCGGCCTCGGCCCCGGGTCCCGGCCGGCGCCGGGGCGGTCCTTCGGGAAACGGCGCGCACCCTGGACGACCCGCAACTGGCCGGTGCACTGAAGCGGCTGGCCGAGCGGGCCGGCCGGAAATCCTAGCCCGCGTATCTTACCGCCGTTCGTGGCGAGGGCGTCGGGATGCCGCTGTGGCAGGGCGCACACAGCGCGCAGATCGGCGGCCGGAGCAGAAGGGGGGCGAACTATGCGGGCTGGCTGGCGAACTTGGGGGACCTGCGGGACTCGGACGCCGGCAGGGTCCGCGCGCGCCGCGACAGATTGATCTGAATGCGGGCTAGAAGGCGGTGACAGGCTGGGCATAGGAGATCGGCGCGGCCACGCCCTCATCCTCGAAGGTGATGCATTCCCATGCGTCCTCCTGGGCGATGAGACTGCGGATCAGCCGATTGTTCAGGTCGTGACCCGACTTGAATCCGGTGAAGGCGCCAATCAGGCTGTGACCCAGCAGGTACAGGTCGCCGATGGCATCCAGGATCTTGTGCTTGACGAACTCGTCGTCGTAGCGCAGGCCGTCTTCGTTGAGAATGCGGAAATCATCCAGCACGATGGCGTTGTCCAGACTGCCGCCCAGTGCAAGCTGCCGTTCGCGCAACATTTCTATATCGCGCATGAAGCCGAAGGTACGGGCCCGGCTCACCTCCTTGACAAACGAGGTGGTGGAGAAGTCCAGTTCGGCGGTCTGTACGCCATTGCTGAAGATGGGGTGCTGGAAATCGATGGAGAAACCCACCTTGAACCCGTCGAAGGGCTCGAACCGGGCCCACTTGTCGGCCTCCCGCACCTCCACGGCACGCTTGATACGGATGAATTTCTTGGGGGCCTCCTGCTCCACGATCCCGGCCGACTGGATGAGAAACACGAAGGGGCCGGCACTGCCGTCCATGATGGGCACCTCGGGGGCGCTCACGTCCACATAGACGTTGTCGATGCCGAGACCCGCAATGGCCGAAAGCAGATGCTCCACGGTGGATACCCGGGCGGCTCCGTCCACCAGCGTGGTGGATAACCGGGTATCCCCGACATTGTCCGGACTCGCCTTGATCTCCACCGGCGGATCCAGATCCATGCGCCGGAAGACCACGCCCGTATCCACGGGGGCTGAACGAAGCATCACGTAGACCTTGTCGCCGGTGTGCAGCCCGACACCCGTGGCCCTGATATTGTTCTTAAGCGTACGCTGTTTGATCAACGCGATAGTCCCCTTTGATTCGGAAATACCGAATCCCTATTCGCTCGCTACTGGCCATCGGTGGGTGCGCTACCCGGCTGCCCGGATATGCAAAAAACCGCCACATTATGGCACCAAGTTGCCCCGGATGCATGTTTTATGTGCAGAACCGGCCCCGGCGGCCCTGCCCGACCGACCGGCGGCAGGCCGGCCATGGCCCCGCCGCCCCGGCCCGGCACTCAGTCCGCCTGCTTCCTGAGGAAGGCCGGGACGTCCAGATAGTCCATGTTGAGACCACCGTTCAGGTCCACCGCCGCATTGCCCTGGTTCTTGCGGATGACCGTCGGGCGCTCCAGGTGGCCATAGTCCGGCTCCAGTTCGGGCGGGGTCTCCACGAGCTTGACCCTGGGCTTGTCCTCGATCACGGTCCGGGTCGTGGCGGCGGCCTTGATGCTGCTGCCCAGCCCCGTGGCCACCAGGGTCACCCGCAGTTCATCCGTCATCTCCGGGTCAATGACGGTACCGACCACTACGGTGGCATCCTCGGAGGCGAACTCCTTGATGGCGTCGCCCACCTCCTCGAACTCGCCGATGGACATGTCCAGACCGGCGGTCACGTTCACCAGGATGCCCCGGGCGCCGGCGATGTTGACGTCCTCCAGCAGCGGGCTGGAGATGGCCGCTTCCGCCGCCAGGCGGGCGCGGTCCTGCCCGGAGGCACTGCCGGTGCCCATCATGGCCATGCCCATCTCCGACATGACCGTGCGGACATCGGCGAAATCCACGTTGATCAGGCCCGGGCGGGTGATCAGTTCGGCGATCCCCTGCACCGCGCCCAGCAGGACATCATTGGCGGCCTTGAAGGCGTCCAGGAGGGTGACGTTCTTGCCCAGCACCGTGAGCAGCTTTTCATTGGGAATGGTGATGAGCGAGTCCACATATTTGGCAAGGTTTTCCATCCCGGCCTGGGAGACTGCGAGGCGCTTCTTGCCCTCGAAGGGGAAGGGCTTGGTCACGACAGCCACCGTGAGAATGCCCATCTCCTTGGCGATCTGCGCCACCACGGGGGCGCCGCCGGTGCCGGTGCCGCCGCCCATGCCGGCCGTGATGAACACCATGTCGGCGCCTTCGATCACCTCGCTGATGCGGTCCCGATCCTCCAGCGCGGCCTCCCGGCCCACCACCGGATCGGCACCCGCACCCAGGCCCTTGGTGATGTGCCCGCCCAGCTGCAGCAGGGTCTTGGCGGTATGATTCTTCAGCGCCTGGGCATCGGTGTTGGCACACACGAAATCCACGCCCTCGATGCTGGCGTTGACCATGTGCTGCACGGCATTGCCGCCGCCGCCGCCGACACCGATCACCTTGATCACCGCGTTCTGCGGGAATGTATCCATGAGTTCAAACATTGTCTTACCTCCTCAACCCAGTGGTTGATCCGATGCATGAAACGCCGCCCCGACCCGGGGCCACGAAAATTCCCTCTCCAATCCCCAATTCCTGATCCCCGATTCCCGATCCTGATCCCGATTCATTAGAAGTTGCCCTGAAACCAGCTCTTCATGCGCTTCCAGATGGCCTGAAGGCTGCCCGACTGACGGCTCTCCGCCCCCCGCCCCATACGGCTCTGGTGACCGAACAGCAGCAGTCCCACGCCGGTGGAGTGGATGGGGTTTCTCACCACGTCCACCAGGCCGCTCACGTGTTGGGGCAGCCCCAGACGCACCGGCATATGGAACACCTCCTCGGCCAGTTCGATGACACCTTCCATCTTCGCCGAGCCCCCTGTCAGCACCACCCCGGCCGCCACCAGTTCCTCGCAGCCGGAGCGGCGCAGCTCCGCCTGGACCAGCGACAGCAGTTCCTCGTAACGGGGCTCCACGACCCCGGCGAGCGTCTGCCTGGACAGGCGCTTGGGGGCGCGATCGCCGACGCTCGGCACCTCGATCGTGTCGTCCGGATTGGCAAGCTGACGCAGCGCACAGGCGTACTTGACCTTGATGTCCTCGGCATACTGCGTGGGGGTGCGCAAGGCCACCGCGATATCGTTGGTGACCTGATCGCCGGCAATGGGAATCACGGCCGTGTGACGGATGGCGCCGTCCGTGAACACGGCGATATCGGTGGTGCCCCCGCCGATGTCCACCAGGCAGACCCCCAACTCCTTCTCGTCCTCCGTGAGCACCGCGTGGCTGGAGGCCATCTGTTCCAGGATGATGTCGTCCACCTCCAGCCCGCAGCGGCGTACGCACTTGACGATGTTCTGGGCGGCGGACACCGCACCGGTGACCAGGTGCACCTTGGCCTCCAGGCGGACCCCCGACATGCCCACCGGCTCGCGGATGCCCTCCTGCTCGTCGATGATGAATTCCTGGGGCAGGATGTGCA
>SKOF01000113.1 GCA_007120155.1 Thioalkalivibrio sp.
GAAGCAAATATATTACCTTTTTTTGAAATAACCAAATTTCAATAAAAAATGTTTCTTTGCAATTCCAATGCAAACATAAAACCTTTTTTTGAAATAACCAAATTTAATAATTAACGTAAACGAAATCGGTAATTCTAAGATGTGCTGCAGGATGAATAGCTGCTGGTTTTTCCCAAACCCCACCTCC
This sequence comes from Thioalkalivibrio sp., assembly GCA_007120155.1. Lineage (GTDB taxonomy): Bacteria > Pseudomonadota > Gammaproteobacteria > Ectothiorhodospirales > Ectothiorhodospiraceae > Thioalkalivibrio_A. The sequence continues at coordinate 188 of SKOF01000113.1, forward strand.
GGAAAATTCACTACCACCACTATCGGGTGGCGATGTGTTTCCTGAAATATATACCCCTCTTTGACCCGTCCAGTCTTCTGTAATGGCACCAATATGTCCAAATATGGTTTCACCCCTTTGATATATAGCAAGGGATCCTTTTGGCATTGTAACAACACCAGCTAATACTCTACCGGCAGATACCCTTAACCTGTCTGGTGTTTTATATACAAAATTTCTGGCCAATCCAGTTTTAATTAATGGTTCTTTTGTTCCTGCTTGATATAACCATGTTGCTTGTGCTGCTGCACACCAAGGATTTCCCGGTGGTAGATTTACAAAGGCCAACCAAGAATTGATGCTATCTCTCGATGGTACTCCAATATGAGATCTTGCAATTTCTATGTGTGGTATTGTTTTATCTTCAATTGTATCTGTAGGTACTTTTATGTCCGGAATCGTATCTACGGGTGGTTCTGGTGGCAACGGTAAATCAATCTCTGGTTGATTAGAGCATTGCATTGACAAAAATAAAAGCAAAAGCGAAAATATATATTGCATATGCTATTGGATTTTTAGATAATATTTCATCCGTATTAATGTTGGGAAATAAAATTTCCTCAACTAATTTTAATGCGCCACAAACCGCAAAACCAAGCGATAATGTATATACCAGTCCACTATATTGTGGTAAAAAGTTTACCATTAGTATTTGTATTCCATATAAAAAAGCAACAAATAACCAATAATAAAGAAATAATTTTGCTTTTGTTTTAAATTTAATAAATGGTGCCATAATTGTTTTATTTTATAATAAATAGTTTTTTTTATTTATTTGGTGTCTTTTTTGTTTATTTTTTATAAATAGTTGTTTATTTAACAGGGTTCACCCCACTGAGGGTGATATGATGGATTGTTTACCCAGTCTTCGTTTTTCTCTATTTTTATGAAGTAATTACATTAAAACCCTTGGCTTCTAAACTTGCTTTGGCGGCCAAGCCATCATGACCTCCGCTATTATCATCAGGGGGGGCGTTTGTGCCACCCACGTCTATTCTCCTGTTGTTGTATTCGTCATTGCTTATGCTGTCAAGGTCGGCAAGGATTTTGTTTACTTCAGAGGCCGACAGGTCGTTATCGTAGAATTCATATCTACAGGAGTTCCAAGAATGAGACGCGCTCCTGTTTGTCAGGTTAGGCCACTTAGCCGCAAAATCAGGAATAGCAACCTTTGGGCAGCCGGATATTCTGAAAACAAACATTGAATTCTCTGAGCCGCCTGTTATATTTAGGGTCTCCAGTTCAGGACAATTTTCTATCCTAAACCAGCCGCCAATACTTAAATTTTTATCTATGGTTATGGTTTCAAGGTTTTCACAATCCTCTACCCAAAACCTGTTCATGTAATCAGCACCACCAGGAGCTTTTACTTCTATAAGGTCGGGGCAATTAGTTATGTAAAGTTGGTTTCCGGAGTTGCCATACGCAAGCGACGGAATAACAACTGAAGACAGGTCTATTTCATCAAGGGTTTCTACTTTACCGAAAAGGAACCTCATACCCCATTGGCTTACAGTTTCAGGATAGTCCACCTTACTTACACTTGCCACATATAACTCAAAAATTTCTATGTTAGGAAACATGGATATATCAACCTCCCCGACAACACCAACCCTCCACATATAAATCAGATATACCGCTTGTCTTGCTGTCTCTACGCTGTGATAATGAAATCCCGGAATATGAAATATTTTTTGAGTATATTGGCCTTCTGCGTAATCAATATTACCCTCACCTTCCCCTATCTGATAATAAAAACTACTCCATGTTCCAAACCCCTCAAAATACAAGTAGTTTTGTCCATCTCCCGCGTCAACCTTGAAGTCTCCACTTATCCCTGATGCAAACATCATCTCAAACCATGTGTCATTAAGGTTTTCAGGAAACAGGCTTGTGTCCAAATCAAACTCCCAATAATATTGCCATTCAGATTTTACTACTGTTATCACATTTGAATTATTGGAAAACGTGTCTTCCAGATATTCAGCCCTAACTCTGTAATAGTAGGTAGTGTCTTCTGTTAGTCCAGTTACCGATTCACTGGTTCCACTAACAGGTCTGTTTTCATACCCACTAACAAAGGTTGTGAATTCCTCTGACTCTGATACATCCAGACGATATGATTCGGCTGCAAAGGATCTTTCCCAGTTTGCGGTAAATGAGGTTGATTCGATGTCTGTGGCAGCAATTGCTACCGGTGAAGGAACAACCAATTTTTTGATGATTCCACCATCATTAACTAAAATTACTCTGTATTTTTCACCGTTATCGGGTGGTGTTGTTGCTAATTTTGGACTCATTTTTCTCTTTCTTATTTATACTAATTATTCTTTTATTCCTTATTATAAATTAAAAACCCCGAACGGCACGAAACCGA
>SKOF01000565.1 GCA_007120155.1 Thioalkalivibrio sp.
GCTCCACAAAAGCTCGAAGGTCTACTGAAACTCAACCCATTGATTGGCAATGTCCTCATTCACGGAGACAAAAGAAAGTTTGTGATCGCCTTGATCACCTTAAATGAGCCCACTGCAGCTGCTTTTGCCCGCGAGCAGAACATCTCCTTTCAGAACTTTGAAGCCCTGTCCCAACACCCCAAAATCCACGAGCAGATCGCTGCAGCTGTGGGCCGGGCCAATAGCCAACTGGCCAGCTATGAGAGCATTAAAAAGTTTGCCGTTCTTTCCCATGATTTTTCCATTGAGCGCGGAGAGCTGACCCCAAGCCTAAAGGTCAAGCGCAGTGTCTGTGATGAGAGATACAAAGATATTATCGATGGCCTTTACAAAAATCTTACGTAAAAGCGAAAGCTCAAAGCCAAATAAAGGCCGCCCATATTCAAAGGCCGTTGACTATCATCAAAATTGAGCAGGCGATCCCCCTTCGCCATTGAGTCCTGAGCCAGACTATCCACTGCCAATTTGTGAGTGAGCTGAGAAAAGACCATTTCCCGGTAGCCCCCCTCTAAGTGAAGGGTCGATGTGTCGGTAAAGTGAAGCTCCATGGCCGCCCCCGCCTGCCAGGACATCAAGGCCTGTGATGCCTTCTCAGAGTAGCTGTCTTTTCCCAACTGAGCAGTTCCCGCTGAAGTCATAGAAAACTCATTGGTGAGATGAGCCGTGCTCCACCCCACTCCCCCCAGTAAAAGGAATCTAGATCTCGGCTGAACATGGACCATGATCTCAATCATGGCATTGGGATGCCAGACAAAGACCTCACTGTTCAGCTCAAAGAGCTCCACATCGGAAGCGCTCAATCCAGAAGCCTCCTTTGCCGCCTTTGTCTGCATAACCTCAAGGCCGAGACGCAAGTTGACCTGGGGCAGGAGAGAAAAGACTGTTCCCAACTCACCCCCAAAATTGTATCTTGCTTTCGGAGCCGAAAGTGCAATGAGATCCGGGTCAAAGGCGCGGGCAAAGCCCTGATCCCCCAGTTGGGACAGGCCTCCAACTCCCCGAAAGTAGACGGCAAAGTTCTCAGTATTGAAGTCAAAGACCCTGGCAAAGGCCGGCTCAGCTCCGCCACTCAAAAGGGCAAGGAATAAGAAGGACCACAAGGGTCGAGGTAAATCTCCACTCACCCCAAGAGAATACTGTTCGGCCCTGCTGCTGACAAGTCCCAGTGTGGCTGAGTTAGGGCCCCTCGGTGACCTTTTTGGGCCCTACCTCCCAGCCCATTTAAGCCTCAATTGAGGAACCGAACGGCACAAAATTTGAATACAAATCGTTGATGGAGAGGAGACAGATCATGCGCTTTATCTATGGGGCTCTTCTATTGAGCCTCTTGAGTTTAAACCTTATGACCCTTGGGTGCAGCAAGGATAGGCCTGGCGGCCGAGGTTCTGTAGGCGTGAGCCCCGGACCTCCCCCTCAAACCTTTGTCTGTCCGGACAGTGCCTATTATCATCCTGAGTTTGGCTGGCTCGATGAAGACGGCTCTCCCATCGACTGCCATGACGATTACGGATGGTGGCATGACTCCCACCACCCTATTGATCTGGAGCTCTACTATTTTACTGGCAGAACCTGCCACCGGGGACAAAGCCTCGGGCCCGACTGCCGCTGCGAACTCTATTTTGGCAGCATGAACGGCTACGTTTACTGCCGAAACACCGACCAATCCAAAAAATAGTTACGAGCCAAAGCCAGTGATCCATGAGATATAGCAGTGAGCTTGGCCCCCAATGGTCACCTTCAAGAGAGTGTAGACCGTCTGCTTTCCAACCTCTGTATCGCCATTCTCAGGAACAAAGTGAGGCTCATCACAGCCCCCAAAAGTGTAGGTCCGAGATGTCGTATCTGTAATAATAATGGTGTAGGCGCCCCCATCTGCCATATTGGAGAGGGTCAAACTTCCCGTGCCCGGCGCTTCAAGCACCTGCACATTGCCCGTATTGAAGTCCACTGCTGCACCTGCGGCCACAATGTTCTGCCCTGATGAGACCTGACCAGAGGTCACCCGCACATTGCCGCCATCCACCGTCAAATTATCCTCCACAGTCAGAGCTCCTGTCATAGTGTCCCCAGCCTTCTGCACATAGTCTGCTGAGGCCTGAGTCGCCATCGTCCCCAATCCCGTCACCTGAGTGTGAGCGACTTCAATACTGGAGCAAGTGAAGGTGTCCGTCACTGAAGACCAAGTCAGAGTCTGTCCAGCTGCACAGCTAGTTGGCATCTGGGGTGTGCCTCCTGACGTCCTCAGGTCCGCAAAGCTCATAAAAGCCGGCTGCCAAGTGTTGGAGCCGTCCATGCGGTAAACCTGACCCTCACTCACAGCAGTGGCCGCCACCTCTCGCCCACGAATGGCCACAACTGAGGTCGCAGCTTGAGTGCCAGTCACATCTCCTGCCAAAACTCCAGTAAAACCCGCCGCATTGCCTGAAATATTGCCTGTGATCTTAGCCGCATCAATGCCTGTGGCAATCTTATCATTGGTCACAGCGCCGTCTTGGATATGGTTCGTGCCCACAGCTCTTAGACCATCATCTGAATCACTGGAGGACAGCATAC
>SKOF01000240.1 GCA_007120155.1 Thioalkalivibrio sp.
ATTCAGAGAGTGGAGGAGGCTCATGTCCGGTATGAGCGAGGAAGGGCTATTCAGAAGATAGACAAACTACTCAAGGATAAACTTCCCAGAAGGGATAAGAAGTCTGGAGTGCTCAAAGGGAAGGTGGATGCAGACACTAATGAGCTTCTGACTAAGATCCGGGGAATCAGGAAGATGAATCAGGAAGCTGCCTTCGAGAAGGTTCATCAGCTGATGCAGAAGATGGATGAAGGTCAGGAACTCACTCAGGCTGAACTGGAGAGGATAATCCTTTTCCAGACTTTCTCAGGTCTTGAAGGAAGGAGTGTGGCTGATGCTCAACACGCCTATGATACACTAAAGGATATAGCTGAAAAAGGTAAAGCGATATGGAAGGGTAAGGAGGATGCCAGGAAAGCTCATGTGAAAGCTCTCAGGGATATGGCCTTTAAGGAAATCACTGGAGGCAAATCCTTGAAAAAGGGATGGGAACAGGAGCAGAAAGGTACTCTCAGGAAGATTGGGGATCTCCTTAGGACTTATGATGATATGTCCCAGTCCTGGGAGATGATGCTGGATAAACTGGCCAGATTCGACAAGGATTCTGAAACCCTTAAAAGCCCGATGACTGATTACTTCAGAAGGCTGGTGTTTAAGGCTACAATCAGGGAGCATTCAAACATTGCCGGTTTCCAGGAATTCATCAAGAAGAAGTCGGAGGATTTCTATGGCAAGAAGGATGTAGCCAGGAAGCTCAGACAAAACACTGAGATTAAGGAGAATACTGGAGTCACTGTAGCTGATGGTAAAACCAGGAAGAGTATGAATCTCTCCCAGAACATGGCTTACAAGCTCTGGCAGATGTTCCAGCAGCCTTCAATTCTCAAAGAGATGGAACAGCATGGGTATGATCAGACAACCCTGGCACAGCTGGAGAAGTTCTTAGATCCTCAGGTGAGAGCCTGGGCTAAGTGGCAGTTGGAGGTATTCTACCCCAGATATTGGGATAGTTGTAATAATGTGTACAGAGAGATGTTTCATGTCAATATGCCCAAGGTAGATGGGTATTCCCCTATCTCCCGGGTGTATGCTGATCAGAAGGTGGATGATCCCCTACTGCAATCGTATGGAGGAGTGGTTTCCAGTGCTCTGGCCAGTGCTACAAAGATGAGGACAAAGAATTCCAGGGACTTCAACATTCTGGATGGAGATAGTGTCCTCTTTCGTCATGTAGTGGAGATGGAGCACTTTAAGCACTGGAGTCCGGTGATGAGGGAACTCAGGAGTGTATTCGGATCTCAACAGGTTCAGGAGGCCATCACTCAGTTCCATGGAGAAGGAGCCAATAAGGTGATGAAGGATTTCCTGAACAGGTTTGCTCAGGGAGGTCAGGACAGATCAGCCAGACTCTACTTCCTGGATAAGATCAGGGCTAACTTCACCAGATCAGTTATTGGGGCTAACCCTGTGGTGTTCGCAAAACAGCTTTCATCCATTCCGGCATACGCCATGGATGTTCCTGCATCTGAATTCACTAAGGGAGTGGCTATCGCTCTAACTAATCCGATGAAGGTGTACAAAACCCTGATGTCCTCTGAAGCTCTCCAGGCCAGATACAAGATGGGATGGGAGAGGGATGTCATGTTGGCTATGAGGAAGATGTCCACAAAACCCCCTTCAAAGATCAGAACCTTCTCCGATACGATGATGCTCAGTACCAAGCTCGGGGATAAACTGGCCATTCTGGTTGGTGGATATGGAGTGTACAACTATCATTACAATAAGTTGAAGAAGCAGGGGAAGAGCCATGAGGCTGCCCATAAGGAAGCAATTCATCAATTCGATATCTCCACCAAAAGAGCACAGCAGGCTGGAGATGTTATGGATCTGTCCTTCTTTCAGAATTATGGGGGATCTATTGGAAAATTATTCTCAATGTTCATGACTGCTCCTTTAAGTTATTACCGGAATAGTGCAGCAGCAATCAGAAACATGAAAGCTGGAAGGAAGGGAGAACACTTGAAGAGACTGGCCATCAGCTGGATACTCCTCCAGCAGATCTTCCAATGGGTTGCATCCGGGTTTGAATGGGATGAAAAGAAACAGTTGAGGGCGGCTCTGGTAGGACCATTAAACGGCTTGTTCATTGTCAGGGATTTCATTGATGCCATGTTTGGCGGCATAGTTGAAGGCAGACGACCTTTTTACAACACAGCCACAGCCCCTCCCTTCACCACTGCTCCAGTGATGGGGGATGCAGGCAGACACGCACATTCTCTAATTGTGGATGGATGGGATGAAGAGAAGTTCTTGAAGTTTGCTGACAGCTTGGCTCAGGTAACCGGACATCTGGTAGGAATACCTTATGGACCGATGAGTAGGGTAGCGGCTGGTGTCAAGGATGCAGTGACAGGAGAAACGGATTACCCAATAAGAAGAAGTCTTGGGTATAGCGAAGAATTATTGGAAGGAGAGTATTAAAAAAAAAGTCTTCTCAGAATGCCCTGTAAGGTGCCTCTAGCTGAAAATACGACCTAGAGTATAACCCCCTCTATACCGAGATATAGAGGGGGTTATTTATTTTATTCAGTGCGGGCCGGACGCTAC
>SKOF01000308.1 GCA_007120155.1 Thioalkalivibrio sp.
CACCTGTCCAGGTTCGCTCAGGACAAGGGTTCGACGATGTTCGTAGACGGCGAGACATTCGGCCTGGAGCCGGAGAACACCTTCCATCGCCTGAGCTTCACCGGAGGGTATGCCGTGGCGGAGGGCACCCGCATTTCCGGTGATCTGCACTTGGGGCGGATGCTTCAGGACGACCGTTTCCCCGCCTCGGGAACCTCGGTGACCCGTGACGGCGTTGCGGTCACGAACCTCGACGGAGAGATCGCGACCACCGCTCTGAACCTGCGCGGCGCCCACCGGTTGAGCGACCGTGCGCGGTTGCGGGCGGCATTCCGTTATGACGACCGCGACAACACTACCGGCGTCTACGAGGTGGCAGGCCGAGAGACGATGCCGTTGAGCTACACGCGCACGCATTACTCGGTGGATGGCGACTATCGCCTGGCGTCGCGCACGCGCCTGAGCGCGGGCGTGGAGCGCGATGAACGGGATCGTGACTTCGGGGACCGCCGCAAGACCAACGAGACCACGGTGCATACGCAGATGAACACCACGCTCGCCCCGGGTCTCAGCGGCGGGGTTCGCCTTGCCTACTCCGAGCAGGACGGCACCACCTACGACGAGACCCGCCGCAACCCGGTGCCCGAGGGGCTGCGCAACTATGACATCGCCGACCGTGATCGCTACCAGGTCGGGCTCTTTGCCACGTATACGCCGTCGGCCCTGCCCGATGTGTCCTTCTCCGGCCGCGCGCAGTATACGGACGACGATTACACCCGGTCGGATTACGGACGCACCGCGGCGGACTGGTTCTCGGCACACGGTGAGGTCACCTGGGTACCCGTGGAACGTCTCAGCCTGTATGCCTTCGGGGGCTGGGACCGCAGGCAGATCGATCTGGCGGGGGAGACCTGGACGGCCGATCAGGACGTGGTGATCGCGACGGGCGGCTTCGGGGCCCAGTGGGCCTACCGTCCGGACAGGCTGGATCTCGGTTTCGAGTTCGTGCAGGTGAGCTCGCGGGGGCGCATGGATTTTGACAACGGCACCCCGGCGAATCATCCCGCCCTGGAGAGCAACTTCATCGAGCTCAGCCTACACGGCGAGCTCTACAACAAGGAGCGGGACATGTCCATTCGTGCCCGCTATGCGTATCAGCGCTTCACCGAGCAGGACTGGGCGCTCGGTGAGAACGTGGTCACCGCGAATCCCGTGAAGCGGGATTACAACGCGCAACTGTTCCTCGTGTCCGGCGTTTTCAGGTTCTGAGGATGTGGTGACGAAAGCCCAGCAGCAAGACACGGTGATGGCGGTGAACCGCATCACCCATGAGGCGTCGGAGCGGGATCATGATCAAATTGCAGAGAGAGAAGGGGACTGGACCCATGATTAACAAGCGTACACGGGATATGCACGTCGATGGCGCCGCTGGCGGTGGCCGCGGTTCATGGTGGCGCGTGGTGCTGATCATGGTCCTCGGCGTCAGCCTTGTCGGCCTGACTGGCTGCCTGGGCAGCGACGGGCGCACGGGGCCTCCGGGTGAACCGGGCGCGCCCGCGCCTCCGGTGGGTGCACCGGTGCCGCCCGGGAATGTGCTGCCTTCGGTCACGATCACGGATGCCTACATCCGCAACAGCAGGCCGGTGGTCGAGTTCCAGGTGACCGCGCAGCTGGACTCGGGTTTCGGCGTGACGTTCGAGCCCTCACCCGGCGACGTGGAGTTCACGATCGCCAGGCTGGTGAGGAAGGATGATTACCAGACGTGGCAAAGCTACCTGAACACGGTGGCCGGGGGGCCGCGCACGGGCCCGCATGCCCGCCTGCAGGCGGATCAGGTGCGGGGCAACCATGCCGAAGGCGTGTGGGAATCCCTGGGCGGCAACGCCTACCGCTACACCTATCCGGTCAATGTCAACGAGGTCCCCGCCGAGTATCTGAACGGCGTTGAGCCCGTGACGGCCGCCGACTGGGTGGCCGCATCGCAGATCGACATGCGGCGCTTCGTGGTGCTGGTGCGGCCCGGAAGCAACTGGGAGGCCGCCTACGATTACAAGGACGTGGGGCAGGGCGAGACCAAGCGCGCCGTGGCGACGGCGTCATGCAACAGCTGCCACGACAACCTGTCCGCTCACGGTAATAACCGTATCGGCACGGAAACCTGCTCCAACTGCCATAACCAGTTCAACTTCAGCAGCTTCACCGACAGTCCCAACGCCGTGGACCTGGCCTACCTCGGCCACGAGATTCACAGCGGCGGGGGACTGGCCGGCACGCAGCAGTTCCTGCGTCCCCGCTGGACCGGTGTCGCCTTCCCGCGCGACATCGCCACCTGCGTATCCTGTCATGACAGTGCGCAGGCGGGGTCGGGCGCCGCCCGGGCGTTTACGAAGCCCACCATCGAGGCGTGCAGTTCCTGCCACGACAATGTGAACTTCGCCACCGGTGCCGGTCACGCGGCAGGCCCGCGGGACAACGCCTCCTGCGCGGGTTGTCATACTCCGGATACCCCGCCGCCCTTTGCCAGCAGCGAAACCCTGGTGGAGGCCCATAAGGATGCGGCGCGGGAGTTCGCGAGGGACGGCAACCTGCGTTACGTGATC
>SKOF01000041.1 GCA_007120155.1 Thioalkalivibrio sp.
CCGCCCAGCTTTTGATGGATTCTTTGAGGGAGTGTAAAGACGGACTGGATTACCTTATGTTTGAGTCGGATGGGGAGTTCCGCGGTTCAGAGCATCTAAAACCCCTGCTGGGGGCGATCCGTGACCGCAGAAAGGTAGCCATCAGTTACCATAAGTTCAAATCGCAGGAATCCGCCGTCGACTACATTGTGGATCCCTACCTGCTGAAGGAATACCAGAACCGCTGGTACCTGGTCGGCATCAGTGCACGGGCAGACGACTTCCGGATATTCGGGCTGGATCGGATACAGTCCCTTCGGGTGGGCGACGAACTGTTTAAACGCCGTCGGGGCGTCGACCCCAGGGAATTGTTTGGGCATACCGTCGGATTGACCTACAATGAAAACCCACCGGAATACGTGGAGCTGTCCCTTACCCCCCTGCAGGGCAAGTACATCAAATCCCTGCCGCTGCACCACTCACAGGAAGTACTGGTCGACACAGACGAAGAGCTGCGCATCAGCCTGTTCGTGAACCCCAACTTCGAATTCAAGCAGAAAATCCTGATGCAAGGCGATGCCGTCAAAGTGCTCGAACCCACCTGGCTGGCCATGGAAATCCGGGCCACGCTGAAAAAAGCAGCCAAACAGTACAAGAAATAGACATTAGACATTAGACATTAGCCATTAGCCATTAGCCAACAGCCAATAGCCAACAGCCAATAGCCAATAGCCAATAGCTAGTCCTGCGATTCCCTGGCTTCCCGGCGGTTCTCTCTCCAGGTGCGGATACGCTCAACCAGGTTGCCCTCGCGCCTGATCGGGCGGACTTCATGCCATTGGTGGGGGCAGTTCGGGTCATTTGCTATACAGCAGGCAAATTTCTTTGCATCCTCATGGACCTTATTGTGCATCTCTATCGCGTTGTTATGGTCGCGCATATGCTGATCCATGGCTTGTTGCATGGACTGTTGATGCTGATGCATGGCCTGCTCATGGGACTGCCGGGCCAGGTTGTGCAGATTGGTGGGGTCGTGCGGATTGTGTGGATTCTGGGGTGCCCCATGCAAATCAGCCAATCCGACAACAGAAAAAACAATTAAAACAATCAGGGAAGAAATTAAGGACCTCATGGCTGGGTAATTTGCATTGTTAAACATATAATCGGACATCTCAAACACGTACATACATAATCAAACACTGTACCATTTTTCAGGTTTTCAGGGGGGCGTTGAAAATAAATTTTAAGCTTACAGTCGGATAAGTAATGATACGTTGTATCGTACTCGCTCTCATTAAAAAACGACGGATGACACCCCTTTATTCTCCAGCCAGGCGCATTTACCCGGCTATTTTTCTGGCATTCCATTCGAGGTGGAAGTGGCGGATGGGCGGGCTGGGTTAGCGGATAGGCGAACTGGGGTGTCGGGTTGGCGAACTGGGGTGTCGGGTTGGCGGGCTTACTGCCGGAGGGTTGGCAGCGCTATTCATGCCGTATGGCCTGGGCGGGCTTCAGTTTCAGCGCCCGCAGGGCCGGAAATATGGCCGCCAAAAAGGCGGTGATCACCACCATGATGGTCAGCGTCACAAAGAAGGAAGGGTCCAGGTGAGGATAGATCACCGAAGGGAATCCCATGTAATTGAGCGAATCACCGCCAACCACCGCGAGGTTCATTCCGGCAGTCCCGACGGCCCTTACCGTAACAAAACCCAACAGTACGCCCGCGACAGCCCCGGTAAAAGTGAGAAAGGAAGTCTCGATCAGGATCATGATGAAGATCTTTCGCTTCTTCATGCCCACTGCCATCAGCACGCCGAGTTCCTGTATGCGCTCATAGACCGACATCAGCATGGTGTTTACCAATCCGAAGGCCATCGCCAGCAAAATGATCGCCAGGATGAAGGTCATCATCACCCCGAACATTTCATTCAGGTAGCTCAGTTCGGGCGACACCTCGGCCCAGGTCCGGATCTCCAGTTCGGGGAAGTCGGCCTTTAGCGTACCGGCCACTTCCGCAGCCGCGTCAATGTCGTGCAGGATGATCGCAACCTCGCTTAACACCATATCTGAACCGATGTAGTCAAGTACATCCGACTGCAACACATAGACATTCGTCTCATCGTAAATGGTGTTGGCTGTCTGGAAGATCCCACTCACCCTGAACGCCGCCGAGATGATCTCGTTGTCGGCATCCTGGAAAGTGAGGACCACCCTGGAACGTTCCTGCACCTTGATCTTTTCGGCCAAAGTACGCCCGATCAGAATGGGGTTGCGACCCCCGTCTTCAAAGTAGGAACCCTCGACCAGGTTCGAGCCGATGCCCGTGGTGGTTTCCTCCATTGCCGGATCCACCCCGATGATCTTCACCCCCGTGGTCAGCGTGGCCGTGGCCAGCATCCCGCTCAGCATCGTCCGGCCGGAGAAAGCCTTCACCGACTGTTCTGCCTCTATGCGCCGGATCAGCTCCTCATGCCTGCCGATGCTGTTCCGTATGTTGTCGTCTCTCAAAAAGCCCGGATCGTGGATCTGGATGTGGGAGATATGCTGTTCGATGGTTGTCCTTTGCCTCTCCACCACCATTCCGTTGGCAATCGCCAGCG
>SKOF01000292.1 GCA_007120155.1 Thioalkalivibrio sp.
CGGAGGAGCGCCTGCGCCTGCACCGGGACCCGCAGGTCCGCCATCGCGGCCTGGGGGCCGCCGTCGACCGGCCAGCGGGATCTCCATGCCTGCGGCAGCCGCCGGAGCATCCGTCGCAGTCCTGCGCCCGCGCTGCGGCCCGGCACGAGCGTGAAACAATCGCGCACCCATGCGCGAACTTCCGGCGGGGGCGGTTCCGGCTCACCGCTCAGGACGACGACCGAGTACGCCTCGGAAAGGTGCCGGATCCATTGGTAGGCACGCATCCGCCTGCCCCCACCCGTCGGCCTCGGTGTCACGGGCGAAATGAACACCAGCGTGTTCTTCATCGGGTCAGGCGCTCCCGCAGCGACGCCATCCGGCGGGCGAATCCGTGGCGGACACGGTCCGGTATCCCGGCCAGCCGGCCCCAGGCATCTCTCCCGCGATAAGCCATCATGCGCATAAGGTCCGTCCCGCCGTCGTCGGGCAGAAACCGGCGGGCGATCAGATTGAAGGTCGTGTCCACGTCGCGAATGCGCCGCTCCGTGATCAGTCCATGGTGAAAGCGCGAGAACTCCGTGCGGTGCCGATCCCACCACAGGTGATTCCACAGGTGAATGCTGCACACATCCCGGTGATCCGTCACCACGTTCTCGAACAGATCCGCCAGCCCCTCCCTTGTCCACATGTGCCTGTAGAAGGTCACCTCCGGCTCCACGTGAACCCAGTCCGGGTGGGCCTCACTGATCTCATGGGGCAGGTAACAGGAATGGTTGCTCCAGGTGCCGTCGAAGTATTCCGGCATCTTCGCCAGCCACTCCCTGAGAAAGCGCGCATCCTTTCGGCCCATGAAAAAGGCATTGCACAGGGAAGGACGCGACACCTGTCGCACGGGACAAAACACATCCCGTTCCCGGCCGATCACGAACTCCTTGCGGTACAGATGCTCCGGAAGCGGATTGACGAACAGCGTATCCATGTCCGCGTAGACACCGCCGCACTCCAGCACCTTCTCCACCCGGATGAAATCCGCATGATGCGCATAGCTGTAGCGATGGTGTCCGGACAGACGCCCGTAGTGCGACTCGAGATCCCGGTTGAGCGGCACCCTGACCAGCGTCAGGTGCGGGCGAATCAGGTCCCAGTAACGCCCGTAGGGCAAGTAGTGATAATAGAAACAGATCCTCTCCGGCCGGTTCACCTCCAGACAGGATCTCAGGCACAGGTAGAAGACCAGATGGAACTGCTCGCGCTGCTTCCGCAGGCCGAACACAAAGTGAAAGACACGGGGGATCGTATCCCCATCGGCCGGATCAGGGGACATGGGCCGAAAGCACAGTCATGAGTTCCTGCGTAATCACGGAAGAGTCGAAACGGCGTTCAATATGGTGCTGCAGTGCCGCGTTCGGGCCTGCGGGCATCGCCCGCATCTTCGCCACGGCATCCCCGATGTCGGCCTGCGCCCAGCACTGCTGTCCACTGTACGAGCCGCGCCCCCGGGGATCAAACACCGGCACCGTCTCGTACCCCACCAGGAACGCCAGGTCGGGGGGCAGATAGTCGAGCGGACCGCCATAGCCCGTAATCAGCACCTGATTGCCGGCCCGGGCCGCATCAAAGGCGCCCATACCCCAACCCTCGCCGTGGGTGAGCGAGACAAAGCAGTGCGCCTGCGCGTGCAGGGCCCCGATCTCCGCAGCGGACAACTCCTCGTCGATCAGATGAACACGGGCCGGGTTGCGGAACTTCTTCAGGATCCTGCCGAGCGCGCGGGCGGTGGATGGCCGATACCTCCAGAAACCCCGCCTGGTCAGATCATGCGGGCCGGTCTTCACCACGAGCAGTGTGTCGTCGTCGCCGGTGAAAGCCTGAAGGTAGGCCTCGATCGTCTGCCACAGCGCCTTGCGCCAGGTCCAGGCGTTGATCGTATAGAACACCGTATCGGACGGCCTCGCCGGCAACGAAAGCGCCGCACCACCGGAGGTCACCGGTTCGGAGATATGGGGCACCACCCCGATCGGCACCGTCACCCCGCATCGCCTCATCACGTCCCGGTTCCAGTGGCAGGGCACCAGCAGGAGATCCACGCCATTGAGGAGATCCGGCCAGTGGTCCGGCAGCCTGTCCGTCTCCCAGGTCGTATACCCCACCAGGAACCGGTCCGGCTCCTGCTTGCGCCAGTACGGAAAATACTCCGGCACCGCATGGACGATCACAGTGTCATAATCGATCTCCCGCATGCAGAGCCGATCCAGCGCCGGATTCGTACGGCTCGGCTCCTTCCGGGGCCCGTACCACAAACCCGGCTCCGTCCCGCCACCCGGCGACAGCGGCGTCCAGGTCACCTCCACCCCCGCATCCACCAGCCCCGCAACGTAACGGCTGGCCGAAATGCCGTAGCCGCTGCGCTCATTGAGCGAGATGTACCTGATGCCTTTCAACTGGTCGCCGTCAATCCGGTCAACTGCAATGTTTGCGCAGATCCTTCATCCGGGCGCGGCCCGCTGCATTGAAGCCCCCCGTAGGAGCCCGGTCCTCCGGGCGAAGAAGCCTGGTCTGGAAGATGTTCACCCTGCGTCCCGGTTGAGCTACCC
>SKOF01000072.1 GCA_007120155.1 Thioalkalivibrio sp.
ATCTTCAGGAAGGTGCTTATCGAATGAAAGCTCGTTTTGCAAGTATAGGGAAATCAATAAAAAAGCAGCAATACCCACCGTCAGACCAATGATGTTGATGACGGTGAATGACATATTTCTGAGCAGGAAGCGCCAGGTGGTTTTCAAAAAATTGAGCAGCATATGAATTGCATTAAGGGGTTTTACATGTTAATTATCCCAATATTATGCCATTTGTCTTAATCGACAAGCTTTCAATCTTTTGTCTTTCTCAACTTTTGCAGACACAAAACCCCTTGATGTACGGAATTGTGCAAGGACGTCCGAAAGCGGACAATGTCCTGAAGGCGAATGACTACCAGGGGCCTGCTTCATGAATTATTTAACTAACTTTATGCCAATGAAAGATCGGGGGCTTATATTTGATATTCGCAGGTATGCAGTACATGATGGTCCGGGGATACGTACCACAGTTTTTTTTAAAGGCTGCCCTTTGCACTGCCTGTGGTGTCATAATCCGGAAGGAATAACTCCTGGCATTCAAAAAGCAGTGCGACAGCGGAAACTTAACGGGAGATCTTATTCCTATGAAGAAGAGATTGGCAGGTGGTTGTCATCTGCCCAGGTGATGGAAGAGCTTTTAAAAGACCAGCTTTTTTATGAGGAAAGTGGTGGAGGTGTGACTTTCTCAGGGGGAGAACCCTTGTCTCAGTCTGCATTTTTATTGAAGATGTTGTCTGAAACCAGGCGGTTTGGACTACACACCGCAGTCGATACATCAGGCTTTGCTGATGCGGATATCTTTCAAGCTGTTGCTTCTTTAACCCACTGCCTTTTATTTGATTTGAAAACAACGGATCAGGATAAGCATATGGAATATACTGGTGTTGACACAGAACAAATAGTGAATAATCTGAAGTCATTACCCCCTGATGGCCCCGATTTGTTTGTCCGCATACCGGTTATTCCTGGAATCAACGCATCAGTGGGTGAAATGATGGCAATTGGTCAACTGCTTTGCACATTGGACGCCAGGGTGAAAAGGGTCGACCTCTTACCATATCACCGGCTTGGAAGACAGAAATATGCATGTTTAGGCCAAAAATATCCGGGCGATTTTGGTCAGTTGTGTGGGCATGATATGAAAGAGTTTGAAAAGGTATTTACCAATGCTGGTTTTGCTGTAAAAACCGGCGGATAATTTGGAATACGTATGATTACAGACAGGGTAAGAAGACTGAGACATGAAAGCTTAAGTGCTGTCAACAACCTGAGTCACGAGCGCGCCAGGCTGGTCACTGAGTTTTACCGTGATCATTTACCGCCTGACGAAGCTGTACCGGTTCAACGGGCCATGTGTCTGGCATATATATTGGAAAACAAGCAATTGTATATTGGCGAGGGTGAGCTTATCATGGGTGAGCGTGGGCCTGTGCCCAAGGCCACCCCAACATATCCTGAGATTAGTCTTCATTCATTGGCCGATCTGGACATTTTGAATAACCGGCCAAAGGTTTCATTTCTGGTTTCGGATGAAACCCGGAAGGTGTATGAAAAGGTAATCATTCCTTTTTGGAAAGGCCGGACAAACCGCGACCGGATCATGGCGCGGATGAGCCAGCCGTGGCTGGATGCTTATGAAGCAGGTGTTTTCACAGAGTTTCAGGAGCAACGGGCCCCGGGACACACGGTCATGGGTAAAAAGGCCTGGGAGAGCGGCATGCTGAATTTGATCAAAGCCTGTGATATGGGAATGCAGTCAAGGGATGCCATGGACAGCAAAGGCCGGGAGCAACTGCGTGCCATGAAGGTTGCTGCCCGGGCCATCATCGCGTATGCCCGACGCCATGCACTGGCACTGGAGGAGCTGGCTGCAAAACAAATGGATCCCACCCGTAAAAAGGAATTGGAAAAAATGGCTGCCATTTGCCACCGGGTGCCTGCCCATGCCCCTGAAACATTGCACGAAGCTTTACAATATTATTGGTTTATTCATCTGGGGGTGATCACCGAACTCAATCCTTGGGACAGCTTCAATCCGGGCCGGTTGGATCAGCACCTGCAACCCTTTTTTGAAAAGGAAGTCATGAGCGGCATAATGGATCTGGAAGAAGCCAGGGAATTGCTCCATTGTTTCTGGATTAAGTTTAACAATCATCCAGCTCCTCCAAAAATGGGGGTCACGGCCCAGGAAAGCAACACCTATACCGATTTCTGCCTCATCAATGTGGGGGGTGTAACCGAAAAAGGACATGATGCAGTCAATGACATGAGCTATTTGCTCCTGGAGGTCATTCGCGAAATGCGTCTTTTGCAACCCAGTTCCATGGTGCAAATCAGCAAGAAAAATTCAGATGCATTGGTGCATAAAGCTTTGGACATAATCAGAACTGGCTTTGGACAGCCCTCTCTGTTCAATACTGATGCCATTATACAGGAATTGCTCAGGCAAGGGAAGAGCATAGAAGATGCCCGTAATGGCGGGGCTTCTGGTTGTGTCGAAACAGGGGCTTTTGGCACAGAGGCTTATGTGCTGACAGGTTATTTCAATCTGCCCAAAATTCTGGAGGTAACCCTGCATAATGGATTTGATCCC
>SKOF01000249.1 GCA_007120155.1 Thioalkalivibrio sp.
CACCATTGGTGGGAGAGAATCGTTCGAATGAATCCACTTGTCGAGCGCTGCCAGCAACCCCGGTACCGAATCCGGCGGTGGTGGGACAAATTTTGCGTTACCTGGGCGCGTGCCGCCAATCCAGTTCTGGGAAGTCCGAATCTGTCCAGGCTGTTTTTCTTGTCCTCGAACACCCTTCATCAACCGCTTGTGAACCTCGCACAACAGACGAGTGCTAAGCGGAAGTCCGTCGGGACGAGCCAGCTCTGCTCTCGCATAATTGAGCGCGTCGACGTAGTTGCAGACCTCCTCGACGTCGGCAATGTCTCCTGTCTGACGATTCAATTCGAACGCGATGACATCCTCCAGCGTCGATTGGGTCCCTTCGATCTGGGACGAAACGACTGCCTCTTTGCGGACGAATCCGTACAAGAACCAAGCTGGACTGGGAACCATGGCACTGGCAATTTTCAGTCGACTGATGGCTGCCAGTGCCTGACTATGCATCTCCGCCAAGTCCCCATCGACTTTGAGAGCGGGGCTTTGCGGGGGAAGCGGATGTGGCGTGAATGCGCGAACCTTCTCGCCGCCAACCGTGAACGATTGATAAACGCCTGTTTTCCGAGCCATGCTTGGTTAAGCTCCTTTTCCCATTTGCGATCGCTAGTAAAGTATTCTTGCCTATCGAAGGATGTTAGTCAAGCTTGCTTTACTAGCGAAGTTCAGGATTGTCGGTTTTTCCATGCTAAATCACAGAATGCGTCCCAGCAGGCTCTTGCTCATGGCCTCGACCGCTTCGATGGCGATGAAGTGTTCGTCGAGAAGCGGGCCGGCGGTGTTTTCTTGTTGGGCGTCGGCGATCTCGAGTGCCTCCGCCAAGGATTGCAGGCCTTCGACCGCCTTGTAGTAGGCTTCGCGAATCTCTTGAGCTTGGTGAGCGTTCATCGTGCGGAAGATCGTTTTCAATTGGTCTTGTTTCGTGGTCATCGTTTAATCTCCTGTGGGGAAATGAAATGGAATCGTTTATCCGACAACACACATGAGCCATGCGTTTTGAAAGACATCAATAGCCGGTGGAAAAAATATGCGAGGAATTCTCAGACTTTTTGGCGTTCGCGAAATGTAGCCCACGTTGGCTCGTGTCGCGTCGTCTGCACTTTCCCGCCTGTTCGGCCAAGCCACGAGAAAACGCCCACACGTGGCGAACGTGGGGCGATTAATGGCGACGAGCGTGGGGCTGGTCGTATGCGGCTCGCGAGTGCCAATCAAGCCTGGCGACTAGCGGGCAACAAAACGGCCTCGTTCGGTTTTGACAAAGCGGGATTCGTCCCCACGGGCGAGCTCCCGCAAGATCGCGCTGTAGAGCGTCGCGTGGGGCGTCTTGCCACCGGGGCTGGTCCAGTAGCCTTTGGCCTCCATCGCGTCGATCATCTCTTTGGCGTTCATCGGTTCCGCCGATTCCGACAGAACTTTGAGCGCGGCCGCCATGCAGCTCAGCTTCTTCTCGCCAGCATCGGCCGACACGGTTTTTGGCTTGCGGGGCTTCTTCAGAACACCGACGGCAGTCGTGGTCTCGCCGCCAATGGTTTCTACCGTTGCCGGCTCGTTCTCGACGATTGTGACGTTCCCTTCGGAGGTCACCTTGGCCTGCCGCCCGCGTCGCCTTGGTTCGTCTTGCAAACGCTGGGCGCTTTTGATGACGATCCGTTTGCCGGTCGCCAGGTTGGTGGCGTCCCAACCTCCTCGTGGTCGTTCCCCATCGATACGAACCTCGCAGCGTTTCCCCGAAACATTCGCCCAGTATTGGGCACCGATCTGCACTTCTGCCTTTTTCATGTTAATCTCTCCAAAAAACGGTTGACGGTTGGCTGCCATCGTCAGGCCGATCGAACCAACGATCGACGACGCGGGACGGTTCCGCGTTTCGGCTTATTGTCCGAAGACCAAGTCTGCCAATCCCATGCAGAGGAAATCCACAATCACCTGCGTCTCGGTATTGGCAGCGGCTACGTCCAAGCCGCGGTCGAAATTGAACATCGTTTTACGATCAGCAATTCGCTGGACCCAAAGTTTGGAAATCTTGCTGCGTCCCAGTTCGTAATCTTCGCTCTCGGCGTGTTCGGCGAAGACCAGAGCGTCGAAGCGGTATTCGTTGTTGATCTTGCCTTGTACCCAGGCTCCGCCAGCGTTGGGATTGCGGTTGGAAATCTTGGTGATCGTCAGGTCGAGGTCGTGCGTGGTCATCTTGTTTTCTCCGGTTGGTTGTTGGTGAATCGTTTCGCGTTAACACACATGAGCCATGCGTTTGGCAGAACATCAAGCGCTGAGGGCAGAGATTCCGGAGAATTTCCAGAATCTTTTTTGCCCTTCGCGATTTGTCCGCGATCAGCGGCCAAGAATGTCCCAAGCCCGCTTGGTTCCGTAGCGAAGCTGGCCCCCTTCGACGATGTAGACCACAGCGTCATCTTCAACGTCGTCATCGTCAGGCCCTTCGTCGTCATCGTAGGATTCGTTGATCTCTTCTCCCGATACGATTCCGCAGATGTCGTTTTCAAATGGCCACTGTTGTTGGGTCATCAGCAGCACCTTGGCCTC
>SKOF01000448.1 GCA_007120155.1 Thioalkalivibrio sp.
ATGGAATCCAATGAAGACCATGTCTATCGTTATACAGACACAAACGGGGATGGAAAAGCGGATAAAAAAGAATTGTTTGCCTCAGGTCTGGGGAGGTCAGGAAATGTGGAGCATCAGACCAGCTTTCTGACATGGGCCTTGGACAATTGGATGTACAGTACATACAACAACAAGCGTATCCGATGGACCCCTTCCGGGGTCATTCAGGAAGAAAGTGGTAATCCTTGGGGTCAGTGGGGTGTTACCCAAGACAATTACGGAACGATATTTTTCCAAGATGGTGCAGGGGGAGTGCCTCAAGGCTTCCAGTTTCCGATTGTTTATGGCAATTTTCAGGTCAAAGGTGCACTGAAAGAGGGTTTCAGGGTGCCTTACAGTTTGGTGACCTTGGAAGATTTTCAACCGGGCATGCAGGAAGTCAAACCGGATGGTTCTTTATCCAATGTCACAGGTGCCGCGGGAAATGATGTTTTTAGAGGTGATCGTCTTCCCCAAGATTTGGTAGGGGACTACATTTATGGAGAGCCTGTGGGAAGAATCGTCCGCAGGGTGGTGACGGAGAAGGTGGAAGGCCTATCCTATCTGCAAAACAAATACATAACTGAAAATTCTGAGTTTATCCAATCTACCGACCCCCTGTTTAGACCGGTAGATATGGCCACTGCGCCTGATGGTACCCTTTATATTGTGGATATGTACAGGGGTGTTATCCAACAAGGTGAATGGACCAAAGAAGGAAGTTACCTCAGGACCAAAATCCAGCAATACCAATTGGATGATATTGTCGGTAATGGTAGAATTTGGAGGCTTTCCTACGAAGAAATGCCGCGAAATACGGAAAAGCCAAGGATGTATGAGGAATCTGCCAAAGAACTGATCAAACACCTGGAACATCCCAATGGCTGGTGGCGGGACATGGCTCAGCAAACGCTTATTCTCAACCAGAATAAGTCAATAGTTCCTGATTTAATCAAAATGGCGACTAGCTCTTCCAGCGAATTGGCAAGGATACATGCCCTTTGGACTTTGGAAGGACTGGATGGGGTGAATGCCGATCTGGTTAAAAAATTTGTTCAAGACTCTGATCCAAAATTGAAAATACAAGGTTTGAGGGCCGCAGAAACACTCTATAAGTATGGAGAAAAGGGACTTGCTGAGGTTTTTACAAGCGCAGCGCAAGACGATAATCCGGAAGTGGCGATTCAAGCTTTACTGAGTGCCCATGTACTCAAGGTAGATCAGGTGGAAAATTTGATCAAAGATACGATGAAGGAAAATTCATCCAATGGGATTCAAGTGGTGGGCAGTCAATTGTTGGAAAAAATAGAAGAAGCTAAAAAAGCTTCCCAAACCAGGTTTGAAAAAAATGAACTGGCCCTTTATATGAAGGGAAAATCCATTTACGACAGCTATTGCTCTACTTGCCATGGCCCTAAAGGGCTGGGATCCCCTGCAGGAGAAGGTCGGTTGATTGCACCTCCTTTCTCAGGTTCACAAAGAATATTGGGTCATCCGGAGTATGCCGTAAAGGTGATGTTGCATGGTTTGGAAGGTGCGATAGATTCCAAAGAATATGAGGGTGTTATGATTGCTATGCATAACAATGATGATGAGTACATAGGATCTGTACTTTCCTATATCCGCAATGATTTTGGTAATAGCGCTTCATTTGTGACACCAGCATATGTGGCAAAGATCAGACAGGAAACTGATGGTCGAAAAACCGCATACAACTTTGATGAGTTGGTTGGAGAAATTCCCAAGCCCTTGACTTATCAGGATAATTGGAAAGTTACTGCGAGCAGTACTGCCCTGCAAGGGGTGGGGTCCTACAGGGATCCAGGACATGTCTTTTCATATAAAGGTTGGAAAACAGAATCTTCCCAAAAACCAGGGATGTGGTTTATGGTGCAACTTCCTACAGCACAAAGCCTTACTGAGTTACATTTTGACTCAGGAAAAGACGGGTTCCCGATTAATTATGTCGTTTCTGTATCTGCTGACGGTAAGGCTTGGACTAAAGTAGGTAAGGCAAAGGGAAGTTCCAGAGTCAATACCCTATCTTGGGAAACCTTTGAAAAATCAACATTCTTGAAAATAGAAACAGAATCCGAAGGAGAAAATGCCTGGTCGATGAAAAAGCTTACGTTATATTCAAGGTAGTTGCTTATTTTAGTAAAAACAGAATAGGTTAAAGAGATCCTTTGGGATGATGAAAAGAAATGTTTTCGATATCGCGGTCATAGGATTGGGGGCCATTGGGGCTTCTACCCTTTGGCAGCTGAGTAAATCCGGGAAAAGCATTTTAGGTATCGACCAGTTTGCCCCCCCCCATACCATGGGTTCATCCCATGGAGAAACACGCATCACGCGTTTAGCCGTAGGGGAGGGCATGGATTTCGTTCCCATTGTCATGCGCTCCCATGAGATATGGAAAGAAATCAAAGAATTAACGGGTCAGGAAATCATGACTAAAACAGGTGGCTTGCTTTTTGATTCTGGAGGGAAGAGTTGGTCTAAGCACGGTTCGGAAGGATTTTTCAAGCGGACAGTTCACTTTGCCGAGCAAGCAG
>SKOF01000035.1 GCA_007120155.1 Thioalkalivibrio sp.
ACTTGATCACGTGCGCCTTGCCGGTCTTCGAGCCGGCGGACTCGATCACGTCCGGGTAGATGGTGCCCTGGGCCAGCCAACGGGCGTTGGTGAGCTTGCCGGCCTCCTCGTCGAAGACCTCGATGAACAGGCCACCGATGACCTTTCGCTTGGCCTCCGGGTCATTCACCCCCTCCAGGGCCTTGAGGAAGCGCGCCTCGGCATCCACGCGAATGACCCTCACGCCCATATGCCGGGCGAAGGTGGCCATCACCTGGTCGCCCTCGTGCAGGCGCAGCAGGCCCGTGTCCACGAACACGCAGGTGAGCTGGTCGCCAATGGCCTTGTGCAGCAGCGCTCCCACCACGGAGGAGTCCACCCCCCCGGAGAGACCCAGGATCACCTGGTCATCGCCCACCTGCTCGCGCACGCGGGTGATCATGTCATCGATGATGTTTTCCGGGGTCCAGAGGTTGCGGCAGCCGCAGATATCGTGCACAAAGCGCGACAGGATGCGCATGCCCTGCCTGGTGTGAGTGACCTCGGGATGAAACTGCACGCCGTAGAACCCCCGATCCTCGTCCGCCATGGCGGCGATGGGCGCGGAGTCGGTGGAAGCCATGAGTCTGAAGCCCTCGGGCAGCACGCTGACGCGGTCCCCGTGAGACATCCAGACATCGAGCATCCCGTGGCCTTCCGGCGTGGTGTGATCCTCGATGTCGCTGAGAAGCCGCGTATGGCCCCGGGCGCGTACCTGGGCGTAGCCGAATTCCCGGTGGCTGGAACTCTCCACCCGACCGCCCAGCTGGGCGGCCATGGCCTGCATGCCATAGCAGATGCCGAGCACGGGCACATCCATCTGGAACACCAGGTCCGATACCCGCGGCGGATCGTCCATGATCACCGATTCCGGCCCGCCCGAGAGAATGATCCCGCTGGGCGCGAACTCGCGGATCTCCCCGGGATCCGCATCCCAGGGATGGATCTCGCAATAGACCCCGGCCTCGCGCACCCTGCGCGCGATGAGCTGCGTGTACTGGGAACCGAAATCGAGAATCAGAATACGGTCGGAATGAATATCCATAAGGGCAGTGGCAAGCATAAGGGCAGTGGCAAGTCTCAAGTGGCAAGTGGCAAGGGAGGGGCAAGGGCAAGCCGTTCCTTGCCACTTGCCACTTGAGACTTGCCACTCCGCATGGACGTCAGTCCATGCGGTAGTTAGGTGCTTCCTTGGTGATCGTCACGTCGTGCACGTGGCTCTCCCGCATGCCCGCATTGGTCACACGCACGAAGCCCGGCTTGCTGCGCATCTCGTCGATGGTGGCACAGCCCACATAGCCCATGGAGGAGCGAAGGCCGCCCAGCAACTGGTGGATGATGGCGACGATGGTGCCCTTGTAGGGCACGCGCCCCTCGATACCTTCGGGCACGAACTTCTCCACTTCGCTGTCGTTGTCCTGGAAGTACCGATCGGACGAGCCCTGCTGCATGGCGCCGAGCGACCCCATGCCCCGGTACGACTTGTAGGAACGGCCCTGGAAGAGTTCCACCTCGCCGGGCGCCTCTTCGGTGCCGGCGAACAATCCGCCCATCATGACGCAGTGTGCGCCGGCGGCCATGGCCTTGGACAGATCCCCGGAGAAGCGGATTCCGCCGTCGGCGATCAGGGGCACGTCGGTATTGCGCAGCGCCTCGCGCACATTGGCCACTGCCGTGATCTGCGGCACGCCCACGCCGGCCACGATGCGCGTGGTGCAGATGGAGCCGGGACCGATGCCCACCTTGACGCCGTCCGCACCCGCCTTGACCAGGGCATCGGCGGCCTCCGCCGTGGCGATGTTGCCGCCCACGACCTGCAGGTCGGGAAAGTGCTTCTTGACCCATGCCACGCGGTCCAGCACGCCCTGGGAGTGGCCGTGGGCGGTGTCGACCACCACCACGTCCACGCCGGCCTCAGCCAGCGCCGCGACACGCTCGTCGGTGCCGGCACCGACCCCGACCGCCGCGCCCGCGCGCAGCCGCCCGCGCTCGTCCTTGCAGGCCAGGGGGAAGTCGCTGGATTTCTGGATGTCCTTGACGGTGATCATGCCGCGCAGGTGGAACTTGTCGTTGATCACCAGCACCTTTTCAATGCGGTGCTTGTGCAGCAGGTGCTGAACCTCGTCCTTCTCGGCGCCCTCCTGCACGGTGACCAGACGCTCCTTCGGCGTCATGATCTCGGAAACCGGCGCATCCATGCGGGTCTCGAAACGCAGATCCCGGCTGGTCACGATACCCACCAGGTCCGCACCGTTGACCACCGGCACGCCGGAGATGTTGTGGGCGCGGGTGATGGCCAGCACCTCGCGGATGCTGGTGTCCGGCGAGACGGTCACCGGATCGGTGATCACCCCGCTTTCGTACTTCTTCACCAGGCGCACCTGCTGGGCCTGAGCCTCGATGCTCATGTTCTTGTGAATGATCCCGATGCCACCTTCCTGGGCCATGGCGATCGCCAGGCGCGCTTCGGTGACCGTGTCCATGGCCGCCGAGACCAGCGGAATATTGAGGGAGATGCCCCGGGTCAGACGTGTGGCGAGATCCACATCCTTGGGCAGCACCGTGGAATGGGCGGGCAGCAGCAGGACGTCGTCGAAGGTGAGGGCTTCCTGTACGATGCGCATAGAACAATCTCGTGAGGAAGTGGCAGGTTAATCGGTCAATTATAAAGGTCGGACCCTTCCCGGTAAACCGTGGCCGGTGTCCGGCGGACACCGCATGGGTGAACGATGAGGACCCCGACCTGCTGTATCCTGTCCCGACTGTCGCCTGCCTGACCACACCATGCCATGCCCAACCCCGATCCAGAACACGAGATCTACACGGTAACCGGCCTCAACCGGGCCGTGCAGGGACTGCTGGAGGGCACTTTTCCGCTCATCCGGGTGGAGGGGGAGCTGTCCGGCGTGGCGCGACCCGCCTCGGGGCATGTGTATTTCACGCTCAAGGACCCCAACGCGCAGGTGCGCTGCGCCCTGTTTCGCCAGCGCGCCCGGAATCTGCGCTTCCGGCCGGCCGATGGCATGCAGGTGCTGGTGCGCGCCCGGGTCGGGCTGTACGCCCCCCGGGGTGAATACCAGCTCATCGTCGAGCACATGGAGGAGGCCGGCGACGGGGCCCTGCGCCGCGCCTTCGAGGCGCTCAGGAACCGCCTGGAGGCGGAGGGCCTGTTCGATCCGGCCACCAAGAAGCCCCTGCCCCGTTTCCCCCGCCGCCTCGGGGTGATCACCTCCCCCACCGGCGCGGCCATCCGCGACATCCTCTCGGTGCTGCGGCGGCGATTCCCGGGGCTGCCGGTGCTTGTCTATCCGGTACCCGTGCAGGGTGAGGCGGCGGCGCCCGCCATCGCCCGTGCCCTGAACACGGCATCCCGGCGCGGGGATTGCGACGTGCTGATCCTGGCCAGGGGCGGCGGCTCGCTGGAGGACCTCTGGGCCTTCAACGAGGAAGCGGTGGCCCGGGCCCTGCACGACTGCCGGATCCCGGTGATCAGCGGTGTCGGCCACGAGGTGGACGTGACCATCGCCGATCTGGCGGCCGACGTGCGTGCCGCGACGCCATCGGCCGCGGCGGAGCTGGTCAGCCCCCCGCGGGAGGAACTGCTGCGGCATCTCGAGGGTCGGATCCGCCTGCTCCATGAGCGCCTGGGCCGCCGCCTGCGGGATCAGGCTCAAGCGGTACGGACCCTGGAGCGGCGCCTGCGCCAGCAGCACCCGGAACGGCGCCTGCGGGATCAGAACCAGCGGGTGGATGAACTCGAACACCGCCTTCTGCAGGCCATGGATCATGGCCTGCGCCACCGGGACGCACGCCTGGCGCGCATCACCGACCGTCTGGGCCACCGGTCTCCCGCCCGGTCACTGGAACGGCTCACCTCCCGGCGCGATCAGTTGGCCCTGCGCCTGCAAAGCGCATTGCGCCATCGCCTGGATCGCCTGGACTCCCGTCTCTCCGCCACCGCCCGTGCCCTGCATTCAGTAAGCCCCCTGGCCACCCTGGGCCGGGGATACAGCATCCTCATCGATGTGCGGGGACAGGTGATCCGGGACGCGGCGCAGGTCGCGGTAAAGGACCGGGTGGAGGCGAGACTGGGCAAAGGTAAACTGACGTGCAGGGTCTTGCACAGGGATGAATCGAAGTCGGAAGTGGGAAATTGAAGTGCGAAGGGTGAATGGGGAATGGGAAGCGGAAAGTGGGAAGTGAGAAATCTGCCCCTATTCCCACGGGCCCGATAACGTGTCGGGGGGCTTTTCCGCCGGCAAGGACCTGATGCTGAGCGGCCCCGGGATCCGGCGGCTTCAGGCGGAGCGTGGCGAGGACCCCTGTTTCGGTACCGAGATGCGTTTTCAGTGCACACGCCTCGATTGCGATCTGGTGCGCCGCTGTACGAGAGGTCTGGTGGCCCACTGGAAACGCTGACGCTTTCGGCCCCGGGATTCGCCTGCCTCGCAGTTCGTTGCGCCTTCACCCTTCACGCGTCCTTTACCCGCATTCCCTGCGCGTCCATTGACGGCCTCTGAAGGCATCCTCTATGGTGCAGGCATGCACCGGCCAGCAGGCCCACGGGCAACCGCCGAGGTGAGTCTTGCGTGTAATCGCCCCCCAAGCGATGGAGAAGCTGGTTCACCTGCTGTCCGATGACGGCTATGAGGTGGTGGGACCCACCGTGCGCGAGGGGGCCATCGTCTATGACCGGCTCGGCGGCATGGATGACCTGCCCATCGGCCGGGGCGATGACCATGGCCAAGGCCATTACCGGCTCCGCGACCGGGGCGACAAGGCATTGTTCGGCTATGTGGTGGGCCCCCACTCCTGGAAGAAGTACCTGTTCCCGCCCCGGGAGACCCTGGTGCGGGTCCTGCGCCGTGACGACGGCGGTTTCGAGACCGCCCCCGGTGAGGCGCCCCCGCCGCGCCGGGCCTTCATCGGTGTGCGCCCCTGCGAACTCGCGGCCATCGCCGTCCAGGACCGGGTCTTCCTGGGCCAGGCCGTGCGGGACCGGGCCTACGGCGCACGCCGGGACGGTGTGTTCCTGGTGGCCGTGAACTGCGCCGAGCCGGGCGGCACCTGCTTCTGCACGTCCATGGGCACCGGGCCCCGGGCACACGGGGGGTTCGACCTGGCGCTCACCGAGGTGATCGACGGCGACGGCCACTTCCTCGTGGCCGAGGCGGGCAGCGAGGCGGGCGGGCGGCTGCTCGAGCGGCTCGCACCGCGAGAGGCCACGGAGGCGGAACGGACGGCCGCCGAGCGGGTCTGGCGCGAGGCGCCTGCGCGCATGGGCCGCAGCATGCGGGGCGACGCGCGCGAGGTGCTCGCCCGGTCCCTGGAGCATCCCCGTTGGGAAGAGACGGCCGCGCGCTGTCTGTCCTGCGCCAACTGCACCCTCGTCTGTCCCACCTGCTTCTGTGCCCAGATCGAGGAGCGTCCGGATCTGGAGGGCAAGGTCTCGGAGCGGGTGCGCAGCTGGGATTCCTGTTTCAACGGCGAGCACTCCTACGTGATCGGCGGACCGCACCGCACCACGGTGGCGGCCCGTTATCGCCAGTGGCTCACCCACAAGCTCTCCACCTGGCACGCGCAGTTCGGCAGCTCCGGCTGCGTGGGCTGCGGGCGCTGCATCACCTGGTGCCCGGTGGGCATCGACATTACCGAGGAGGTGGCCGCCATCGGGGCGGACACGGGAGGTTCCGGGCCATGAGAGAACTGCTGGAGATCCTGCAGGGGCAGTCCTTCTTCGACGGGCTGACCGAGGCGCAGCTCAAGCTGGTGGCCGCCTTTGCCGCCCTGCGGAGCTTCGAGGCGGGGCGTTACCTGTTCCGGGAGCACGAACCGGCAGATGCCTTCTACCTCATCCGCTCGGGCCGTGTGTCCCTCGAGAGTCTGCTTCCGGGGCGCCAGCCCGGCACCTTCATGACCCTGGGCGGCGGCGACATGCTGGGCTGGTCCTGGCTGATCCCGCCCTACCGCTGGCATTACGACGCCCGGGCGCTCGAGCCGGTGCACACGGCGCATTTCGACGCGGCGGCGCTGCGCGAGCGCATGGACCATGACCCGGTGCTGGGCTACGCCCTGCACAAGCGCTTCACCATGCTCATCGTGGAGCGCCTGCAGGCGGCGCGGCTCCAACACCTGGACATCTACGCAAGCGGGGAAGGGGATGTCGGCCTTGGCGGCTGAGCTGCAGGGTCATGAACCCATGGCCCCGGAGCCCTGGCGCATCCTTGCCGTGCGCCGGGAGGTGGCCGACGGCGAGGTGTTCACCTGGACCCTGGAACCCCTCTCGGGCCGCGCCGCCACGGCGCGTCCCGGGCAGTTCAACATGCTCTACCTGTTCGGCGTGGGCGAGGTGGCCATCTCCGTGAGCGCCATCGAAGACGATGGCGCGGTGGTGCACACGATTCGCGCTGTCGGCAGCGTCACCCGGGCCATGCAGGGTCTGCGCACGGGCGAGGTGGTGGGGGTGCGCGGCCCCTTCGGCACCGCATGGCCTGTCGCCGATGCCAAGGGCCGGGACCTGGTGCTGGCGGCCGGCGGCATCGGGCTCGCGCCGCTTCGCCCGGTGGTGCACGCCGTGCTGGCCCGGCGCCAGGACTTCGGCCGGGTGCTGCTGTGCTACGGCGCCCGTTCACCCCGCGACCTGATCTTCCGGGACGAACTGGATGAGTGGCAGGTGCGCCGCGAACTGGACCTGCGGGTGACCGTGGACCGGGGCACCGCCGACTGGAAGGGGGACGTGGGCGTGGTGACCCAGCTGATCGACCGGGGCGGTTTCGACGGGCGCAACGCGCTCGCCATGGTCTGCGGGCCCGAGGTGATGATGCGCTTCTCGGCCCTCTCCCTGCACCGCCGGGGCGTGGCCCCGGAGCGCACCTTCGTCTCCATGGAGCGCAGCATGCGCTGCGCGCTCGGATTCTGCGGCCACTGCCAGATCGGTCCCCATTTCGTCTGCCGCGATGGGCCGGTGTTTCCCTACCCGGTCATGGAACCGGCCTTCCGGGTGAACGAGCTGTGAGCGCCCGTCGTCCCACGCTGGCCGTCTGGAAGTTCGCCTCCTGCGACGGCTGCCAGCTCACCCTGCTCGGCTGCGAGGACGAGCTGCTCACCCTGGCCGACACGATCCGGATCGCCCATTTCCCCGAGGCCAGCAGCGTCCGCGTGGAGGGCCCCTGGGACCTGTCCCTGGTGGAGGGCTCGGTCACAACGCCGGAGGATGCGGAGCGCATCCGCGAGATCCGCCGCGCCTCGAAGCACCTGGTCACCATCGGTGCCTGTGCCACCGCCGGCGGCATCCAGGCGCTGCGCAACTTCGCCGACGTGGAGGCCTTCACCCGCCAGGTCTATGCGCGCCCCGACTGGATCGCGACGCTGGCCACGTCCGACCCCATCGCCGCCCACGTGCCGGTGGACTTCGAACTGCGCGGCTGTCCCATCGACAAGGGCCAGCTGCTGGAGGTGATCAACGCCTTCGTCTACGGCCGCCGTCCCCAGATCCCGGCCTCCAGCGTGTGCGAGGAATGCAAGCGGGCCGGGCACGTGTGCGTGATGGTGGCCCACGGCACCCCCTGCCTGGGGCCGGTGACCCAGGGCGGCTGCGGCGCCCTGTGCCCCGGCTGCCACCGGGGCTGCTACGGCTGCTTCGGCCCCAAGGAGACCCCCAACGCCCCCGCACTCTCGGCATGGCTGAGCCGGTTGGGCATGGGTCGCGACGAACTGGTGCGTGTCTACCGCACCTTCAACGCCAACGCCGACACCTTCCGCGAGGAGAGCCTGCGCCATGAGCGAGACACGGACCATTGAGGTCGACTACCTCGCCCGGGTCGAGGGCGAGGGGGCACTGTACGTGCGCACGGAGGGCGACCGGGTGGAGGAGGTGAAGCTCAGGATCTTCGAATCGCCCCGTTTCTTCGAGGCCTTCCTCCGCGGACGGGACTTCCGCGAGGCCCCGGACATCACCGCGCGCATCTGCGGCATCTGCCCGGTCGCCTACCAGATGGGCGCCGCCCAGGCCATGGAGCAGATCTGCGGCGTGCACATGGACGCCGAACTCGAGGACCTGCGCCGGCTGATCTACTGCGGCGAGTGGATCGAGAGCCACGCCCTGCACGTGTTCATGCTGCACCTGCCCGACTTCCTGGGCTATCCGGACGCGATCACCATGGCGAAGGACCACCCGGAACTGGTGCGCAAGGCGCTCCGGCTCAAGAAGATCGGCAACGCCCTCATGCGCCTGGTGGGCGGACGCGAGGTGCATCCGGTGAACCTCAGGGTGGGCGGTTTCTACCGCACCCCCACCGTCGACGAACTGGCGGGCATCCGGGAGGATCTGGTCTGGGGGTTGGACGCCGCCGCCGAGGCGGCGGAGTTCCTGGCGGGGCTCGAGTTTCCGGACTTCGAGATGGACTACGAGTTCGTGGCCCTGGTGCATCCGGACGAATACCCCATCATCCACGGCCGCATCGGTTCGAGCAGCGGCATCGACGTGCCCGTCTCGGACTACGACCGGATCTTCACCGAGACCCACGTGGTGCACTCCAACGCCCTGCACAGCCATCTCACGGAATCCGGCCGGCCGGCCTTCATGGGGCCCATGGCGCGCTTCGCGCTCAATCGCGAGCGGCTCACGCCGAAGGCGGCGGCGCTCGCGGACAGATCAGGGCTCGGCACGGTGTGCCGCAACCCCTTCAAGAGCATCCTGGTGCGCACGGTGGAGATCGCCTTCGCCTTCGAGGAGGCGCTCCGCCTGCTGGACGCCTACCGGCCGATCGCCCGCCCGGCGGTGGAGGCGAGCCCCCGCGCCGGCACCGGCTTCGGCGCCACCGAGGCGCCCCGGGGGGTCTGCTATCACCGCTACACCCTGGACGAGGCGGGCATCATCCGGGACGCCAAGATCGTCCCGCCCACCTCGGTGAACCAGCCCACCATCGAGGCCGACCTGCACAGCCTCGTGCAGTCCCACCTGGACCTGCCGGACGACCAGCTGCGCCACCGCTGCGAGCAGGCGATCCGCAATTACGATCCGTGCATCTCCTGCGCCACCCATTTCCTGGACCTTACCGTGGAGCGCGGATGAGCGGGCAGGCGGCCCCGGAGAGCCTGGTCATCGGCGTGGGCAATCCCTGGCGCGGAGACGACGGGGCGGGGCCCGCGGTGGCCAGGGCCCTGGCCGGCGCACCGGGTCTGGCGGTAGCCGAGTGCGGCGGCGAGCCCGCGGAACTGATGGAACGCTGGGCGGGCTTCGAGCGGGTGTTCCTGGTGGATGCCCTGGTGGCCGGCGGCCGGCCCGGCAGCATCCACCGGCTCACCGCGGAGGCACCCCTGCCCGTGGTCGCGCGCCATTCCTCGCACGGCGTGGGTCTGGCCGAGGCCGTGGAACTGGCCCGGGCCCTGGGTGAACTGCCGTCGAAGCTCGTCATCTACGGCATCGAGCCCGGACACCTGGACGAGGGCGCCGCCCTCTCGCCCGCCGTGGCGACGGCGGTGGCCGGCGTGGCGCAGGCCATTCTCGATGAGTCGGGCAGGCGGCGTTGATCGGGTCCTCGCGCCTCTGCATTTATGGGTCAAGTATCCCGGAGAGACGTCATGCATGAGTTATCCCTGATAGCCAATCTGCTGCGCAAGATCGAACAGGTGGCCGCCGAAAACAGGGCGAGCCGGGTGGTCAAGGTGCGCGTCTGGCTGGGGGCCCTGTCCCACATCACCCCGGAGCACTTTCGCGAGCACTTCGAGGACGGCGTGCACGGCACCGTGGCCGACGGCGCCGAACTGGAGGTGGAGACCTCCGATGACGAGTCCCACCCCGAGGCCCAGCAGATCCTGCTGAAGAGCCTCGATGTGGCCTGAACCGGTGAGCCGTCGGGGCTGTCGGCACGAATCATGATGCGTCGCCGGCACCTGCGGATCACCGGCCGGGTCCAGGGGGTTGGCTTTCGTCCCTTCATCGTAC
>SKOF01000428.1 GCA_007120155.1 Thioalkalivibrio sp.
AACCGATGTCAGCCATGCGCTGCGCCTCGGCCAAGTACGTACTATCACCAGTCAAGCGCCACATCCAGTAGTGCCAGTGCGTCCATTTAAGGTACGTGCCGGTCTGCCCCTCGGTGTTGATGAACGGGAACTCCGGCCACGGCCTGTCGTAATTGTCCCGCCACTTCGCTTCGAAGTGGTTGACGAGGTAGTCCTTCCAGAAGTCTGCGCGCTCCGCGTAGTTCACGCCGCCGGGGCTCGCCAGGTGCCGGTTCGCCTCGAAGGCAAACGCGAACCGCGCGGCGCACGCGTGCGCGCCGCACACGTCGATGATGCGCGTGTCCTTGCCGACGTGCTGGTCGGTGCCGCCAGAGTACGGGCGGAACACCCACTTGAGGTACCCGTCGTTCGTGCCGTCAGTGCCGTCGTTCGTGCCGCGCCACGGGTAATCAAGCTTGCTACGCATCAGTTGCGTGAGGTGATCCACGCGGTCCAGCAGCGTTAGATCGCCGGTCAAACGAAATGCTAAGAGCATGCACTGGATGTGAGTCGCGAGCTGGCGTCCGTAGATGAAGATGTCGTCACTCAGGGCGTCGCTTTCCCGCGCCGACAGGTTACTCGGTCGGTCGAGCATCGCCAGGAACACCGTGTACGCGTCCTGCTGGTCGGTCGTCAACTGCGACGTGGCGAAACTGGGGTCGCCGACGAGATCGTACTCGCTGGGTTCTATCGGCTCCGGCGCGGGTTCCTCAGCGGTATTCACGCTGACGCGCGCCGCTTTCGCTGACGCGCCATCGTACGCGTGAAAGAACCGGCGACGAACGTTCGCGGCGGGCACGCGAGAGATGACGAACACGATACTGTTCCCCGGCGCCCACCCGGCGCGGTTGATGACTTCCTGCACGACGCTCGCGACGTCTGGGCTGCGGGTGTCGGCATCGTCCTGGTCGGGGTTCCAAGTGCGTATCGTCCACGGCACGCTCGCGGTCGTGAGCGCGCGACCGCTGATATCACCGGCGGTACTCGTGAACGCAGGCGCGTTGTCGATCACTTGCGCTCTGATGGTCACATCGAGGTCGTCAGCGTTGTACCAGCGACTCACGAACCGTAACCGAGCGAACTGCACGAGGGTGCCTTGCGCGAGGGTGACGTTCTGAAACCGGACGCCCGTAACGACTTCGCGATTGTCAACGGTGGAGTGGCCGATAGCGACTTGCTCGTCGCCGACCACCACCTCCCCGTTGTCCGTGAACTCGTGTGCGTCATCAGCGCCTGCGCTGACCTGGCCTTGGTACTCGTCGAGCGCCAGCGCGACCCCCCGACCGGGCCGGGAGCGGCGGTTCCGCGCCGCGACCGCCATCCTGACGGGACTCATGCCCCCACCGGCCTGAATACCGCGACCGCGTACCGCTCACCGATCGTGCCGCTAGGCGCGTCGAGCGTCCAGTCGCCGACAGTGTCGCTCGCCGCCTCCAAGAATCGATGCACACTCGCGATCACGCTGGAGTTCGCGCTCGTGCTGCCCCACGGGATGAAGATGCGATCCACGTAGTTGGCGGGGTGCGCCGTCACCGTCCAATCCGAGTACCTGCTACTGAAGTCCGTGATGAACAAGTTCGCCATTGCCCCCCAGGGCGCGCTGACGGCCGGGTTCGGTGTGGTGCCGGTGTGGTTGATCGCGAACCATGTCGCTTCGTTCGTCGCGACGCCACTCAGGCGGTACACGATCGCGTCAGCGGGGCTGGTGCGCGGCGTCGTGCCGTCACTCGTGACGTCGATCGTGACGGTAGCGCCCTCGCTGCCGTCCGCGACGCGATAGAACCACGAAATCATCCCGGCAGAGCCGCCCTGATCCGCGAGCGTCCACCCGTCGGGCGTCGCATGCACGGTCGGGTTGTGACCAGTGCGGAACACCATCCACAGCACTTCGCCCGCCTGAACGTCCGCAGGCAGGTTGACCGGGTGGGAACTGTAATCGTAATGCCAGTGCGAGGTCGTCGTGACGCTCTCGATCGTGATGTCGGTCGGTGCGCTGGGCCACAAGACGTTCACGAAGGGCGTCATGTCACGCGCCTCGGGATGCTCACGGCTGAAGGTGTGGTGCTGTTCGCGAGCGTGACGACGAGCACGTCTCCAGCCTCCAGCGGAGTGACGCCGCTCGCGGCGGTCAACTCGCCCGCTCGACCGCGCTGGTATGTCAATGCACCCGTGCCTGCCGTGCCGTCAGCCTGTAGGTTCGTGACGTTCCCGAGGTCGAGAGTCTCGGCGCGCGTGATGGGAACGATGATGCTACCGTCCTCGTGGAAGTTCATTTCGCGCGCATCGAGGTCTAGCACGCCGTTCCACGCCACCGCACCAGTCAACTCCGCCCCGTCCCAGGTATAAACGAGGATGCTAGTCGCGTTCGGGCTGCGGTTGATGTCCGGGTACCCGCGGCCATCTAGCCAGCGATCCACAGCGTGCAACCCGCTCAGCATATGCTCGCCGACCGCATCCATCTTGACGATCCACACCCACGTCCCCGCGTCCGGGAGGTTCGTGAACGCGGCGTCGGTGACGTTCCCGGTGACGGTGGAGCGAATCGT
>SKOF01000570.1 GCA_007120155.1 Thioalkalivibrio sp.
CTTGGTACTCCACGGACCGCGACCAGAAGGTCACCGACGACCCCTCCAATCGCCATCGCTGGGCCCGCCAGGTCCGCGACGCCATGGAGACCGTCGGCGACGTCGACGACGTGGAGCTCCTCCTCGACGAGGGCCCCCCCGCCCGCGTCCTCGCCGACCACTGCGCTACCCACGCCGCCGATTGGCTCGTCATCGGGCGCACCCACGGCGGCGCCCTGACCCGCTTCCTCCAGGGCTCCACCATGCAGAAGATCGCCCGCTACGCCCCCTGCAACGTGATCGTGGTCCACGAAGACCACCCCCTCCTTACCCCCGACAGCCACCTGGTCGTCGGC
Organism: Thioalkalivibrio sp.; assembly: GCA_007120155.1. GTDB lineage: Bacteria > Pseudomonadota > Gammaproteobacteria > Ectothiorhodospirales > Ectothiorhodospiraceae > Thioalkalivibrio_A. The sequence continues at coordinate 336 of SKOF01000570.1, forward strand.
GTCGACTTCTTCCCCGGCTCCGAGGCCGCCCTCCTCGCCGCCGCCGAGCTAGCCGCCCTCACCCACTCCACCCTCCACCTGGTCCACGCCCTCTCCGACGAACCCACCACCCACCTGAGCGCGGGCCTCATCAACTACCTCTCCCCCACCGACATCGCTCACCTCACGGCCTCGGCGCGGGCCTCCCTCGAAGCCCTCGCCTTCGAGCTCCGCAAGTCCCACCCCGACCTCCAATACCAGACCGCCGTCCAATCCGGCATCCCCCGCGAGATCCTCACCCAGACCGTCCGCGCCCTCAACGCCGACCTCCTCGCCCTGGGCCGCATCCACCGCACCGCCCTGGAAGAGATTATCCTCGGCAGCACCACCCGCTCCCTCCTTAAGTCCATCCCCACCTCCCTCCTCCTCTCCACCTGGGAGGAGTAGCGCCCATCGTCCCTCGCTCACCGCACCTCAGACCACGGTCGGCTCCATCGTCAGCTTCTCCGCTTGCTCCTTCGACTCACCCCGCAAGAGCTCTCCCTCGTGGGCCTCCCACCACGCCAGAGCTTCGTCCTCGGTCCACGTCCCCCTGGCGCGGCAGGCTCTCAACCTCTGCATCAGCGCCCTCATCGACGCCGGCCGCTGCCTCGGCGCCTTCTCCAGGCAGGACATCAAGAGACCCTCCAGATCGGGCGAAAAGCTCCGCCCCATCAACACCGACGGCGTCTCCGGACTCTGGCTAATCTGCGCCAACATCACCTTCACCGCGTTCTCCCCCTGAAACGGCGGCGTCCCCGTCAACAAGAAGTACCCCACGCAGCCCACGGCGAAGAGATCCACCGCGTGGGTCTCTCGCTGCCCCAGGATCACCTCAGGCGCCATGAACCCCGGCGAGCCCTGTAGGGATCCCTGCCCCGTGAGCTGCACCTCCGCCGGGGCGTGGATGTCCTTCACCAGCCCGAAGTCCAGCACCGTGATATGGTCCCCCTTTCCCCCCCGCCGACCGATCATGATATTGCCGGGCTTCACGTCCCTGTGGACCAATCCCACGCTATGCGCCTCCTCCAGCGCCCCGCAGATCTGCAACAAGAGCTCGATCACCCTCCCCTCCCCCAGGGGACCACAGTAGTCCACGAGCTCCTGCAGGTTCACCCCCCGCAAGAGCTCCATAGCGTAGTAGAAGATCCCCTCGTCGGTCTTGCCGTAGTCGAAGATCGTGATCGTATTGGGGTGGGTGAGCTGGCAGGTCATCTTCACCTCCCTCTCAAACCGCGCGATCGCCTCCTCACCATGTAACTCGGGATGGATCAGCTTCACCGCCGTGGGCCGCTGTAACAACTCATGCTTGGCCCGGTAGATCGCCCCCATCCCCCCTTCTCCGATCCGCTCTTCCAGCTGGTACTGCCCCAGATCCCGCGCCTCTTTCACCAGCTGCTGAATCCTCTCCTCGTACTGCCGTGTCGTCCTCAACCCCACGAGAAACGCCACGATCAACGCCAGCAAGCTCAACCCGATCGTCAGGTTCCGCTGCCGATCGATGGCCCCGGTCAGATCCTCCCGCGGGATCACCGTGACCATCGCCAGGGTCTGCTCCCCCAACGAAAAAGGTCGAAACCCGGCGCGGAACGCCCCCACCTGGGCGTCGGCTCCCTGAATCACCCCTCCTTGGGTCGACGACGCCCCCTCATCCCTCCATCGCTGCCACGCCGCGCCCGCCGCCGTGAGCCCTAGCTCCTCCCACGACTGGAGCACTCGACGCCTCAACGCCTCCCCTCGCACCTCCTCGCCATCTCCCCCGGCCGGCAACCCCACCACCCGCCCCGTGTTCGTCAGCACCACGACTTGGGCGTTCTGCGTCGGCCGCAGCCCCGCCGTAAAGTGGGAGATATCCTGCAGCATCACGTCCAGCGCCACGACCCAGCGCCTCCCCGTCTGGGGCTCCAAGAAGCTCGTCGACACCGTGATCCCCGGATCCCGGGTGGTGAAGAAGGTGTACGGCGCCGTCCAGAAATGCTCTCCCGCCGCCGCCCCCATCGCCCCCTGAAACCACGGCCGCGTCGCCGTGCGATACTCCGAGTCCTCCTCACGCTCCCCTACAGCCCTGCCCTGAGCGTCCCGGTCCACCCACCGCGCCCGGCCGGGGCTCTCCACCTCGTCGACGACCCGGTTCATCCACCCCCCCTCTCGCTGCAGCACCAACACCTCCCCTCGCACCTCCTCGCCATCTCCCCCGGCCGGCAACCCCA
>SKOF01000121.1 GCA_007120155.1 Thioalkalivibrio sp.
CCGGCCGCCAATTTTTTTCCCAATAGGCTGCGCTCAGCCAATGGCTTTGGCTCCACGGCCTGAGTGAGGTCTTGCAAAACCCAGCGCCCGGAAATCTCCTGGAGCTCACCTCCGTTCCCAGAGCCATTGGCCTCTGACCGATCACCCACACCCAAAGCAACTCCCGATCCCACACCTGCACCCGCAGAAAGCCCTTTCAGCATACGCAGGGCATTGGTGACCGCGCGAATATGGGGTTCATGGACCCCTGAATGGCCGCCAATGATATTGGCCCCGGCTTGAGCAAAGCGCTTGGCAAACTTGCCCATATAGTCCGGACTGCAGAGATAAATGTATTGGTCGTTCACATAGCGAGGCAATCCGGCGTTGGGTAAAATAGAAATGGGCCTCTTGGTCAAAGGCCTGAGCTTCTCAAGGGCCGTCAACATTCCACTGGGCCCCACCTCTCCTGAGAGCCCTATGACCTCCACATCCAATTCATGGGCCAAGTTCACATAGTCTGGCAGACTGTGTCCCAGACTGGTCCGCATGGACTCCTGAATGGAGATATGGGAGTGAATAGGTTTAGTGGAGACACTGCGAACCGCCTCAATGGCAGCCCTCAACTCGTTGAGATCGGAAAAGCCCAGCAGGGTAAAGCCATCCACTCCAGGGATTTCCGCAGGACCGCTTTCCTTACGGCCAGTCTCCCCACGGCCACTTTCCAAAGCCTCGGCCATCTCCCGATAAAAGTCCACTGCCTCTGCAAAAGAGGTGGGTCCCAAGGGCTCAATCAATACTCCCAAAGGCCCGATGGCTCCAAGGACCTGGGCCTCAGTTCCTGTAGCTCGGGCCGAGTCAGCCACCTCTCTTGTGATCTTTACGGCTGCTTGGATGATTTCCAAGAGATTGTCTTGCAGACCATACTCAGTGAGCTTCGGACGAGTGGCCCCAAAGGTGTTGGTGGTGAGAAACTCTGCCCCCGCCTTTTGAAAGGCCTGGGTCACCTCTTTGACTGCCTCTGGCTGAGTGACGCTCAACTCTTCAAAACTGCGATTGATGTAAAAACCCTTGTCGTATAGGGATGTGGCCATCCCCCCATCGGCAACTTTTAGCAATTTTCCACTCCCGTAAAAGCTCCGACTCTATCGCACTCTCCCTCAGATGGGTAGTTATCAGCTCCCTGCTAAGTCTGATGAAGCAATATGTTAGACTGATAAAAAGGTGAGATCACCACGGCAAAATATCCAGGCGCGTAAAAGCCACTCCCATAGTGAACTTTTAAACACTGAACAAGATTTATCCATGTTCTCTTTTAAGACAGTTGAAAAAAGAGCAGTCATTTTAGGACCAGGCTAAAATTAGAGTCTCCCTTTGAAACACATATTTTGGCTTGCTTTTTGAAGTGAGGTGAAGGTGGGGACGAATTCAAAAAATGGGGGGACAGATGAACTTTTCCGTATTCAACAAATTGATTGCTGTGGTCATTGGCTCCGCGCTGATGGTCCTTTATACGAACATGGGTACGCCGGGGTCGGGATCCCAAGGCCAAGATTTTAAGCGAGGCGAGATCCTGATCAAACCCAAGGCTGGACTCTCAGAATCTCAGCTTGAGAGAATTCTTGGGCAAGTGGGCGGCAAAGCCGTCGACAGAATTCCTGCCATCAATGTGCGCACCATTCGCGTCCCTGAGGGTGCTGAGGACCGAGTGGTCAGAGCTCTGTCTCAAAATCCACAAATTGAGTTCGCTGAAAAAAACTACCTGGAAGAACTCCAAGAAGTTATTCCCAACGATCCTCGTTATGGCAACGCCTGGCATCTGCCGAAAATTGAGGCTTCAGCGGCTTGGACCCATTCTCAGGGCGAGGGCATCATTGTGGCAATTTTAGACACAGGTATTCAAGCCAATCACCCAGACTTAGTTGGAAAACTAGTTCCGGGCTGGAACTCCGTCGATCAAAATGATGACACTCATGACCACCATGGACACGGAACCCGGGTGGCTGGAACAGTTGGAGCGTCCACCGACAATGGCATCGGGGTGGCTGCCGTGGGATGGCATGCGATGATTATGCCCATCAAAGTCAGCACACAGTCTGATGGCGTGGCTTACTCTAATGATATGGCCCGCGGCTTGGTTTGGGCCGCTGACAATGGCGCCCATGTGGCCAACATGAGTTACAGATCTTGGAGGCACTCTACCGTTCAGAGTGCTGCTCGCCATATGCGCAGCAAAGGGGGTGTGGTCTTTGGCTCAGCCGGAAACTCTGGTACCGATCCTGGTGAGGGCCATATTGCAGACATCACTGTTGTATCCGCCACAGGAAGCAATGACTCACTGACCAGCTTCTCCAGCTTTGGTAACTTTGTTGACCTCAGCGCCCCCGGCGCCAGCATTCAAACCACTCGAACTGGCTCGAGCTACGGCGCCTCCTCTGGGACATCTTTTTCCTCGCCAGTGGCTGCCGCTGTCGCCGCATTGGTGATTGCAGCCAACCCCGGACTGAGTCCTGAGCAGATTGATGAGATTATGTATGCCAGCGCCGACGACCTGGGCGAGCCGGGCTGGGATCC
>SKOF01000059.1 GCA_007120155.1 Thioalkalivibrio sp.
AAGCTGCAGGGGTCGTAGCCGCAGACCTCGTACTCACCGCGCTTGCGGCGATGGATCGGGTGGTGGCGCTTCTCGTGACACAGCGAGCAGAACGGCTCCCAGAACTCGTGCGGCCGGAAGGCGTGGGAGCGAAGTCGGGAGGTGCGATGGAAGACGGTCACCCTTCCACCACCGCGTCCTTGCCCATCGAGGCCATGTAGGCGGGGCAGTAGATCTCTTCACCCCGACGGTGGCGAACTTCTCGACGCAGGGGGTTGTCGACCTCGACGAGTTCCTGCCCGCAGCTAGTGCAGATCATCTCGCGCTCCCTTCCTCTTGATTCGGTCGATCTCGGCGGCGATGAGTGCGCCTGCCTTGGTGAGGTTGCGCACCGGGTCGTCGGTGATCTTCCAGTCCTCACGTTCCCAGGGCCAGCACGGCGGCGGGAACTGGGCGAACATCTCGGGGAAGAGCGTCGCGTCGAGGTAGGCGCCGGCGGCGTGCATCAGAGCGTGGTTGTCGTGCGCGTCGTCGTGCTCGAGGGTGTAGCCCTCCGCAGAGATCTGTCGGTTGCGCTCGTTCATGATCAACTGAGCACCGCTGAGGTCGAGGGTCGCCTGTCGATCGGCGGGGGTGTGGTCGGGCCAGTCGGGTCCTCGCTCGTTCTTGGTGACGAGTTCAGCGAGATAAGCAACCTCCTTGGTCACGTCGCGCTGGTGGAACCCGAACTCGTCGTTCCACGACTCCGAGAACCGGAGGAGCACACCACCGTCCGCGCGGAAGGCATCGACAGCACTGCGCCAACGGGTGTGGAAGGTGTTGTTCGAGTCGGTGATGATCCAGTTGGTGATCGGCATCTCGTTCATGCGGTCCGCTCCTCGGGGTGAATCGTCAGGCTCTCGGGGGGAAACGAGAACAACTTCTCACGCGTCGCACGGACTTCGCCGCTAACCGACGTGTACCGAGCGGACATCTCCACCACGATCTTCCATGAGCGCCAGCGGCTGTTCCAGTCGATGTGGCGGACGACGCCCTCGCAGCCGCCAACGCTCAGGCCGCTGGTGCCGTAGACGACGTCGTCGTTGACGCGCACGCGGTCGCCGACCTTGATCGGCAGGCTCTCGCGTACGTGGTCGTAGAGCGAGCGCAGGCGGCGGATGGAGTAGAGGAGCCCATCGCCGGCCTCGACCTGTAGGCCGGGAACCTCGTTCAACTTCTCCACGAAGGTGTCGAGCGCGTCGCAGGGGTGCGTGAACAGCGAGTCGCTAGTCATGGGTGCTCCTGGTCAGTGGTCCGTGTAGCCACTCTACACACTCACCGGCGCCGGCGCACCCCCCGGTACTCGTCGCGCAGGCCGAGCAGAGCTCGGATGAACTTTCCGAACTCCCCCTGATCGGACTTGGCGCGTCGAGCGTTGTGCCCCAACTTCTCGAGGACCACCTCGCTACACCCAAGTTCTCGAAGTTCGCGCCACAGAGAACGGGCGTAGGCAAGCTGCCTCTCGGTGGCGCTCACTCCACCAACCTCCTCACGGTGCGCGTGGGCGTGAAGTAGATCTCGTGGGTCTCGTCCATGAACCAGACGAAGAGGGCCGGGTCGTGCGTGGATCCGCCGAACGAGAATCCCTTGACCTCCCGACCGTCAGACAGAACGTCGCCCTCCTGCAGGTCTCGGACCTGGACTTCCTCAAGTCGGTCGAGTTCGTAGCGGTCCACCACGGCGCGCGCCATGTCAGCGAAGGTTGCGACGTAGCTCGCGCTGAACGTGATCGGACGAAGTTCCGCCTGATCCCACGCCTCCATCAGAAGTCGAGCGACCTCGTTGACCTTGCGGTTGTGCGGGGTGTCTCGAGGGTTGGTGCCGTCACCCATGTCAGTGCTCCTTGGTTGAAGTCCCGTGGTTAGGGCGAAGAATCTTCACGAGGGCCTCGAACTCGTCCTCGCTCAGGTGGTGCGCATCCACGAGGAGTGTCCCGGAGAGCACCCTGCCCGTTGCCACCCCGCGGTTGCGGACTCCGTGCACCGTGGCGGCGAGGACTTTGACCTCGTTGGGAAGCGTCAGCTCGTTGCGCTTCCAGGACTTCACGGTGAAGGAGTTGCGGATCTCGGTGATGTATCGGTCCACGGCGCTCCGAGAAGGGGCGACGATCAGGAACTCCTCCCCACCTCTGGCCCGTTCGATGCGGCGAAGGAGTTCCTCGTAGCCGACGAACCACGCTGGCAGACTCACGGGAGTCCTGCAGCGAGGAAGACGCCTGCGAGTACGAGAAGGAAGAACCCCGCTGAAACCCGGGAGGCGGGGTCGACGCCGTCCTCTCGCATCTCCTGGAGCAGGAACCCGCCGCCAGCGAGGATGGCGCCGAACGCCGCGCCGTAGAGAAACTCCATGTCAGTGTGCTCCTTGTCGTGTGCCTCGGCGCCCCCACTCTACAGGCAGGGCACGTCGAGTACACCTACAGGGTCAGAAGATCCGCGCGCCGAAGGCAGTCGCGAAGCGACATCACTAGGTACTAAGAGGAAGGAGGAGAGAGGTAGGTGGAGTGTGGAGTTCTCGAGTTCTAAGTTGGGAAG
>SKOF01000075.1 GCA_007120155.1 Thioalkalivibrio sp.
CATTTTGTGGAAAGAAGTCGCTACAACCGAATGCTCACAGCCCTGCACGATCATCCCACAATGACCGTGTTGGGAATTGGCGAATCAACAGCCGCCGTTGTCAGTGGCAACGAAGTAACAGTGGCAGGAGCAGGGCAGGTGGTGGTAGCGCGCAATCGCGGTGCGGTTCTGCGCAACAGTCAGGGACTTATCAAATTGGAAAATGTTAACTTTAGCGTTCTCGTGAACGGAGACCGCTTTTTAATCGAAGAAAAACCATGAAACAGATTTACACAGTTTTATTTGCTTGCGCTGTGCTTTTTGCGCAGGCTCAGAATTACACGAGCTTTTTCACCGGAAATACTGAAGACGTAAGCCCCGAACCATTGGGCGGCCTTGTATTGATGGGAGGAGCAACTGAGAATGATCAGGCCATGCAGTGGTTTTTGGAAAAGGCCAATGGCGGTGATGTAGTGGTGATTCGCGCATCGGGAAGCGATGGCTACAACAACTACCTGTACAACCAATTGGGAGTTACGGTAAACTCTGTGGAAACCATCGTGCTCAACAACGCGGCTGCCGCCGATGACCCGTATGTGATTCAGCAGATTGAAAATGCTGAGGCACTATGGATTGCCGGAGGAAACCAATGGACCTACATCAACGAATGGCGCGATGCAGGGGTGATGGATGCCATCAACTATCTACTCAACGAAAAAGGTGCCGTAGTAGGCGGAACCAGCGCCGGAATGGCGGTTTTGGGAGGAACGTACTTCACGGCTCAATTTGGAACGGTGCAGTCTGGGGCGGCGCTGAACAACCCTTTGGGAAGCAATGTTGCGCTCGGTCACGGTGATTTCCTCCAGGCACCCTACATGGAAAATGTGGTAACCGACCAGCACTACAACAACCCCGACCGTCGAGGAAGGCACTTCACGTTTATGGCGCGTATTGAGCACGATTTGAGCGAGCGCGCCTTTGGTATTGCCAGTGATGAATACACAGCCGTTTGCGTAGAGTCCGACGGTACAGCACGGGCTTTTGGCGATTACCCTGACTACGATGATTTCGTGTATTTCCTGCAGTCAAACTGCCAACAGGGAGGCCCGGAAGTGTTGGAAGCCTCCACGCCACTAACCTGGAACCGCGATAACAAGGCCGTTCAGGTTTACAAGGTTCCTGCTACCAATGCGGGGCAGAACTTTTTTGATTTGAACAACTGGCACACCGGAGAGGGTGGAAGCTGGCAAAAATGGTGGGCCGTAAACGGCGAGCTTTTCATTGACGAAGAAGGAACTGAACCCGACTGTGAGGTTACTGGAGTGCCCCTTCTGGACGCAGAAACATGGAAGGTCTTCCCCACCATTACCCACACCAACGTGCAAGTGATGGGCGAGGATGGCAACTGGCACTGGCAATTGTACGACCTGAACGGAAGAATTGTAAAACGCGGACAGGTATCGGGCAACAGAACGGATATCGCAATAAGTGATGCACCTTCGGGATTGTATTTGCTCGAAATCGTTTTTAATGGTAATATGCGGCGGTATAAAATAATCCGACCGTGAAAATGACCCGAATGAAATCGCCTGACGCCCTTGTGGTGGTATCGGCGGTTCTGCTCTTTTTTGTGCTCCTTACGTGGATTGTTCCTTCGGGTAGCTACGATCGCGAAGTGGTGGACGGCAAAACCATCGTGATGCCCGGCACCTACCACAGCACTGAAGGAAATCCACAAGGTATTTACGATTTCCTGAAGGCACCCATCAAGGGCTTTGTGAGCGCTGCGCACATTATCGGATTTGTGTTGCTGGTGGGAGGTGCTTTCTCCATGGTAACCGCCACGGGTGCGCTCGATGCCGCTTTACAACAAGTGCTTCGGGCTGCCCGCCGAAGTCCGCGACTCAAAAAATGGGTTATTCCTATTCTGATGTTGCTCTTTGCCTTTGCCGGTGGAACCTTTGGGATGGCCGAGGAGATTTTGGTTTTCATCCTCATTACACTTCCTTTGGCGCGATCGCTGGGCTATGATGCTATTGTGGGCGTTGCCATTCCTTTTGTAGGAGCCTCCATGGGATTTGCCGGTGCTGCGGTTAATCCCTTTACCGTAGGCATTGCGCAAGGCATTGCTGAGCTTCCTCTGTTCAGTGGATGGAAATACCGCTGGTTTGTTTGGGCGGTGTACACTTTACTGGGAATTCTCTTTGTGATGTGGTATGTAAGGCGACTTGAAAAAGCGCCCGAAAACAGCTTGCTGCATGGTGTTTCCGGTTTGGAAACCAATCACGAAGAACCCGAAGAGATTCCCTTTAACGGGCAGAGGAAAGTGATTGTGGTGCTTTTTCTGCTTTCGTTGGGATTGCTGATGTACGGTGCCAACGCCATGGACTGGTACATTGACGAAATTGCCGCTCTGTTTATCGCGCTCGGTTTGGTCTCTGCCGTGATTTCACACCTCGGGTTGGCCGACACGGTAAAAGCCTTCACCACCGGAACCAAGGATATGCTCACCGCTGCCCTGATTATCGGAATCTCCAAAAGTATTCTAGTGGTTGCTGAAGATGGA
>SKOF01000417.1 GCA_007120155.1 Thioalkalivibrio sp.
AAGACCCTGCATTCGATTTCTATTTGGCATTGGGACCATACATACAATTTGCAGACCCTAAAGGGGGAGCATTCGCGAGATTTACATCAGGCGCGGATTTAAGAAGTGATGATATGCTTGCCAAAAGTGGTTTCAGGCAACCTTCATTCTTTAAATTAACTGTAGGTTACAGTTTTTAAAATAGATTATTTAAGAAAAAGTTAGAGAAATAAGGCCTGGAAAATCCCGGCCTTATTTTTTTACTGCTACAAGTTGGTCCCCCACTTTTACTTCTGCCCCCTCCAAAAAGAGCATGTTTTGACCAAACATGACTTGATTATTGACTGTCCTGTAAGTTGCCAAAGTCCTCAATGGCTCTTTTCCCTTTTCGGCCGTTTGCTGATCCACAGTGGTCATCACACAGCGGGCACAAGGTTTGGTCACTTTAAAAATCGCCTCGCCTATACGGACTTTATCCCAGTGATCTTCCTCAAACGGAGCTCCCCCGGCAAAAACCAAATTAGGCCTAAAACGGTCCATGGGTACAGCCTCATTTAGTCTGCTGTTCAAATCATCAAGAGCACTTTGTCCGATAATTAGATAGGGCATGCCATCAGCAAAACTGACGCTCTCTCCATTAACAGCATACTTGGGTTTGAGTTTGCGTGCAGATGACCCAGGCATGCAAACTAGGTTGCATGCAAAACCCAGGTATTTTGAAAACCAAGCATTACATTCCTCATTGACGAGCTGAGCTTTTACTTTATCTTCCCAAATCTCTACATCGATAAGCTTATCATTTTGGGCTTGGTAAGGTACTGTCAGGTAATAGTCTGGACTCGATTTATCAAAAACATGAAGTCCTTCCTCACTCAGCTCCACCTGTAATAAGGCCATCTTGGGAAATTTTCTTTGGCTGAGAAATTTACCAGCCCCATCCACCAACATCCATCTCCTGTCATATTTGAATCCCCTTTCTTCTAACAATGCCTCGTCTAACCGGATACCTCCCAATGACTTGATGGGATAAATATAAATATCTTGTAGATACATTTCTTTCATTTAGGGTAATGCTTTAAATTATCTGACAACTCCCCCGTTTTAAAAATAGTTAAAATCTTATAAAAAGGGTTTTCTTGCTCAATCCTCAAAAGTTCCAATGGATGTGCAATATGGTAGGATAAGGTACGGAAAGAAATATTGGATGAGAAGGCAAAAGAACTAGTAGCACAGATAATGACAACCATTGCCCACTTTTTACGCTCTCTTTTTAACCTGTCCTTAAAAAACCGTTTCATACTTCTAAGATACAAAAGGAGCTTAATTGGTTGCTTCCTATCCCTGAAAATATTGAATAAAGCCAATTAAAATCGGCACTTAATCTTATAAAGACAGACTTTTGAGGGAAGTCCAATCGCAAAAAAGAACTGCCAATTCAATTTTTTAAATGACAAAGTGGAATGATTCATCCCGTTTCCATGACAAAAATACTGTCATTCTGACACTCAAGATGGGATTAATTGACTTGGCACAAGCCTTGTCTATATGGTTTTGAATTTGAAAAGTAATTTATCACAGAAATTAAATATACAATCATGGGAAAAATCATAGGTATTGACTTGGGGACTACCAACTCTTGTGTTGCCGTAATGGAAGGAAACGAGCCGGTGGTGATCCAAAACTCAGAAGGAAGAAGAACGACACCATCTATAGTTGCTTTCTTAGACAATGGTAACGGAGAGAGAAAAGTGGGAGACCCTGCAAAACGTCAGGCAATTACCAATCCTGCAAATACCATTTCCTCCGTCAAAAGATTTATGGGCAAGAAATTCTCAGAAGTATCTGAAGAGAAAAAGCATGCCTCTTACAAAGTCGAGCAGGGGTCAAATGATACAGTAGCCATTAAAATTGGAGACAGATCTTATACCCCTCAGGAAATATCGGCTATGATCCTTCAAAAAATGAAGAGTACAGCTGAGGATTTCTTAGGCCAAGAAGTGACAGAAGCGGTTATTACCGTACCTGCTTATTTTAATGATGCCGAGCGTCAAGCTACAAAAGAAGCCGGTCAAATAGCAGGGTTGGATGTCAAAAGGATCATCAATGAGCCTACAGCTGCTGCCTTGGCCTATGGAATGGACAAGAAAAACCAGGACATGAAAATTGCAGTCTATGACCTTGGTGGTGGTACTTTTGATATTTCTATCCTGCAATTGGGAGATGGCGTATTTGAAGTAAAATCCACCAATGGGGATGTGCACTTGGGAGGAGATGATTTTGACCAGGTGATCATGAACTGGCTAGCGGATGAATTTAAGGCCGAAGAGTCTATGGATTTGCGTAAAGATCCCATGGCATTACAGCGATTAAAAGAAGCTGCAGAGAAAGCTAAAATTGAATTATCAAGTTCCGCATCCACAGAAGTCAACTTGCCTTATATCACAGCCACTCAGACCGGCCCTAAGCACTTGGTAAGAACATTGAGCAGGGCAAAATTTGAGCAGCTTTCCCAAGATTTAGTGAGAAGATCCATGGAGCCTTGTAAAAAGGCGCTTGCAGATGC
>SKOF01000443.1 GCA_007120155.1 Thioalkalivibrio sp.
GTTCGGATGCTGCCGAAACGAAAAAGAATAACTTGTTTTTGATAATTGGACCACCCAATCTAAATCCGTACTGCTGCACATTGAAATCACTGGTGACTACTTCGGTTCCTCTTGCGTTGGATCCGACAAGTCTTTCATTCCGGTTGGTTATAAATGCAGAACCTCTAAATTCATTATCTCCGGACCGTGTGATTGCATTAATAGCAGCACCGGTAAATCCACCTTGGGTTACATCATAAGGGGCAATGTTTACTTGTATTTCTTCAATAGCATCCAGAGAAATAGGAGTAGAGTTGGTTGGAGCCCCAGGGATTGACCCTGAAAGTCCAAAAGCATTGTTGAAAATACTACCATCTAGAGAAAAATTGATAGCCTTAGGGTCCTGTCCGGCAAAAGACTCTCCATTGGACTGCGGAGTCAATCGGGTAAAGTCCTGAACACTTCTACTCAAGGTTGGCATTGTAGTAAGGGCTTCTCTATTTATTGTAGTGGCTGCGCCTGTCCTTTCATCATTCAATAAATTATCCCTAAAGCCGGCAACCGTTACCGCATCTAATTCGAAATCTTCATCACTCATTTTTACATTGAGTACATACCTTTGGCCCAGTGCGATATTTATATTTTCATAAATTCGGGTTTCAAAACCTATAAATGAGACTTCCACATGATAAGGTCCACCTGTCCGCATAGATGGAATAGTGAATCTTCCATTGGGTTGGGTGACCATGGTATAGGATGTTCCTGAAGGAGTGTGAACTGCCCGGATTGTCGCTCCGGGTAGCGGATCATCCAAATCATCAGTGATAAGTCCGGTCATGCTTCCACTTGTAACCCCTTGGCCGAAGGATGAGTGGAATGATGCCATTACTAATACAAATGATATAATTAAATTTATGTAAAGTTTTGCTTTCATGGATAAGAGCTTAAATTTTAAAAAACTGTTTCCATGTCTGTGCCACAAAACAAAAAGTTGTCTTAAGGCTTTAATTGCGGTATTTAGTTATAAAAATATTTAAGGTTTTATGGAATGATTCCCCTTTTTGGGGAATTTGGCCTCATTAATCCTGTATTTTTTATATCCTATAAAAAAGATAGGAAATATATGGTATATTTAAATCTTACTCTTAATATTGCAGAATGTTATTAGAAATAATTGTTGTTTTATATCATATTAAAACGATAGGAAATATATAATTTAACCAACATACACATATATGCACATAAAATCTTTACTCCCGCTATTTTTGTTACTTACTGGTTTTCATCTTAGTACACAAACCACAATCCATGGAATGGTAACGGACAAACTAGGAGAGCCAATTATTGGGTCATCTGTTGTGATTGAGGGCACAAATGATTATGCAATTACTGACGATAGGGGTATATTTGTGCTAAACACAACCAAAGCTTTTCCGCTTTCAATAAAAGCCAGTTTTGTTGGATTTCAGCCAAATACGTTGACCTTAAATTCATCTTCTTTGGAATTATTGGTTTTTGTCTTAGAAGAAGACAATCTCCTGTCAGAAGTACTGATTACTTCTAGGCGCCGTCAAGAAGAAATTCAAGCAGTACCAATTCCGGTTTCTGTGGTTTCCGGCGCCTTGCTGGAGGAGACACAGGCTTTCAATGTGAATAGGCTTAAAGAATTGGTTCCCACTGTTCAACTTTATTCCTCCAATCCAAGGAACACGACCCTAAATATCCGTGGCTATGGTTCGACCTTTGGTCTGACCAATGATGGCATTGACCCCGGAGTGGGTTTTTACGTGGATGGGGTGTTTTTTGCACGACCTGCAGTAACAGCCCTGGATTTTATAGATGTGGATCAGATTGAGGTACTCAGGGGTCCTCAGGGTACCCTTCTTGGAAAAAACACTACTGCCGGTGCATTTAATATTACAACCCGTAGGCCGAGATTTCAACCGGATGCTACCATAGAATCCAGTTTTGGGAATTTTGGTTTTGTGCAGACGCGAGGTTCGGTCACCGGGGCACTTTCCGAAAAATTTGCCGGAAGGTTATCATTTTCCGGAACCAAAAGGGATGGGCTGATTTACAATTTAGCCACACAAAAATACACCAATGACCTGAACAATCTTGGTGTAAGAGGCCAATTGCTTTATGTTCCTTCAGAGAAGGTAGAGATTTTGGTGGCTGCCGATGTCACCAGACAAAGACCGGATGGCTATGCCCAAGTTGTCGCAGGCGTTGTGGAAACCAGGAGAGCTCCCTTTAGGCAGTTTAACCAGATCATTCAGGATTTGGATTATGTCCTGCCCAGTACCAATCCATTTGATAGAATCATTGACCACGATACGCCATGGAAATCAGGCAATGACCTAGGTGGTGTGTCGATTAATTTAGATGCAGATCTTTTGGGTGGGACCTTGACTTCCACTTCCGCTTGGAGGTATTGGAACTGGGATCCTTCCAATGACAGGGATTTTACAGGTTTGCAAGCATTGGGCTTGTCTCAGGCACCTTCAAGACATGATCAATGGTCTCAGGAAATTAGGTATGCCGGGGACTTTTCGAATAAA
>SKOF01000253.1 GCA_007120155.1 Thioalkalivibrio sp.
CGGATCCACCGGGACATCTCGACGTGATGCAGGGCCTTCCACCCGTGGATCCGGCTTCGCGTCGTCTCATCGAGCGCCGCATAGGCGAGACGCATGTTGGCGAACTGGGTCCCGGCACAGCCACACTCCACCGCCTCGGCCGCGAGCATCGTCACCGGCGGGTCCACATCCGCCCACGACAGATCGGCGTGCCACTGCTCATTGAAGAACACACGCCGGCCGGCGGCATCATCATCGCCTGCGTCCGTCTCGTATCGCACCTCCGGTTTGCGCGTCATCGCCCGGGACCGCGCCGCCAGGAGCGGTCCGAACAGTGCGGCGACCCGGAGTTGCTCATCCTCATTGATCACCTGGCCGCGCATCACGACCACACCGTATGAAGCGATCGCCGCGAGGATGGCTTCCAGGTCCGGGCCAGGCCCGCTGAGGGCGGAGAGATCGATTCCGTGCAACTCCATCCCGAACTGATGCATCAACGTCGCATCCCCGATTGGATGGGCCTGCCGGCCACGCCCCCGGGGATGCGCTCTCCAAGCAACTCGAAGATCGTCGGCACAATATCGAAAGCGCTGCGGCGCTCCCGGTCCCGGGTCAAACCCGGCCAGTCGATGTAGGCGAAACCCCGCTCGCCGGTGTGCCCCCCTGTGCGACGGAAGGGATACGGCCCGATGCGCCCGCCGACCGGGTGCTCAAATCCCAGAGGCGCCCCACGCCACTCGATATAAATGTCCGCCTCCGACGGGGCGCGCTCAAGGGGTGGCGACTCGGGAAACCAGATCTCGTCCACAACCGGTTCTCCGGTGTGCAGACAGCGCGCCTCATGCAGGGTGGCGACGAGTTCATCACGAACTGCGTCGAACCCCGCGACGGGCACCATCCCGAATTTCTCGCGCCCCGCCAGATTGATTCGTATCTGCCCGTCGTAGAACGATGGGAAGGCGAAGGCCGGCATGCGCGACCAGTACGGCTGATAGCGCGTCGAAGGCATCCAGTCGACGCTTCCGGATCCGCCGTTCCCGCTTCCGGTCCATCGTGATAGCCCCAACCGCTTCCAAACACGCGACAGACGGCGGCGCATGGCCTTGTGAACCGGGGATGGAACGAGGCCCTGCATCACCCTGAACCAGTCCTCATGCGGTTCCAGGAGCGGTGCGCCGCCGGGCAACGTCCGCCGCCACGCCGGGGACTTTGTATGAGAACGCCCGAAGGCCAGCCTGAACATGAACTCCGGGAGCAGAACCATCGAGGGGATATCGGCCTGGTTGGTGCCCATGCCATGCATGGCGAACACGACGATCCCGGCATCGGGCGCCACATCCCGCAAGGTCCCGCACATGGCATCGATCTCGCGATAGATCCCGCGCAGCGCGTCCCCGGCTGGGCGCGCGGACGGTATGCCGTGGAGCGGATGCGCGGGATCGATACCGTGCCAGAACTGCTCGATGGCGGAGTGTGCTTCGCTGACCGTCACCAGCGCCACGTCCCAGTCAGGCAGACGTTCGCCCAGCAGCCAGGCCGCCACCCGGGAGCGCTGGCGCACGCCCGCGATCAGGTCGGCCCCCGCCTGCCCGGTCATGTCGGCGGAGGGCCAGGTGAACCCGTAGATCCAGCGCCTGGCGGCATACCGCCCGAAACGCGCCAGGATCTCGCTGTCCAGCCCGCCGGGACTCGCCTGGGTAGCCACGCCCGGATCATGCGCGCCCCAGTTCGTCATCCCCCGGGCGCCGCTGCGTGCCAGATCAAAATAGGGGGCGTCAAAGACCACCATGCGATCCGCAAGCCCGGCAAACACCGGGTGGGCGCTGGTGACGTCCTGCCGGACCGTATAGCGTTCGGGGTCGAATGTCAGGGCGGACCAACGGCCGCCGTCGACCGGACCCCGCCCCGTGGCCACATGTTCCCAGGCGAGCCCCGTCGCCTTCGCGCGCCCGTGGTCGAGATCGAATACCGCCGCGGTTTCCGCCAGCCGGGCCATATGCGGCATGTCGCCGGATGCCATCATCGATTCCGCGAGGGAGATCTCGAAACCATCCAGGCCGAGAACGATCAGGCGGCGGCTCACGGACGGTCTCCCTTCTCCGGTGCGGGGGACACGTTCGCGCCGGAAGCCGCTTCCGGTAATTCTTCCCGTGCCCGATTGCCATTCAAACGTCCCATGATGCAGCCGGCCTCGAACGCGGCTCGTCTGAGCGCACGCACCCAGAATGCCGGACGGGCCGCCAGCGTTCCAACAGCCACCGCACCGGCGAAGACGGTCATCCGGGTCACCCCGCGGAGCAACGGGATGGTCTGACTGCTGCCTGCCGCACGCGCGGTACATCCCGACCGATAGCCGTAGCCCGCGTAATGACGGACCAGATACCGGCGTGTGCGGCGCTCACCTGAAATGACGTGCTTGACACGGGCATCGGCGATCCATTGCCCCTGGCCGCCCGCCTCCAGGATCCGGTTCAGCATTGCCGTCTCCTCGCCGCCGATCAACAGAAACCCCGGGCGGCGCCCGAGGCGCGGGTCGTACGCAAAGCGGCGCTGCCA
>SKOF01000301.1 GCA_007120155.1 Thioalkalivibrio sp.
ACAGCTTGTCCGTTTTGTCTTTTGACCTGTTAAAGTTTTTCATGTGTGAGATTCTTTGCGATTCGGTGAGGCCTTGATTCTTGTGGATTTTTTCTCCGATGTTTGCCACGATGTTGATTTCGGTGTCAGCTTCCATAGCCAGAAGCCTGAAATATATTTTCTTGAAGTGATCGTCTATCGAGAAAAAGATTACCTGCAGGTTATCGTTTTCTTTTATCAGCGCCTTGGAGAGATTCAGCAGCCATGTGGTTTTCCCCACGTTTGCTATTGCCCCTACCAGATACATCCCGCTTTGGATTCCGTCGAGCTTCTTCTCTAGTAGCTTAAAGTTTGTGCCTAGCTTATACCCCAGCAATCCCTCCCGGGTGAGTGATTGGGTGTAATATTTCCCCGCCCTTTGTGACGGCCTCTGGAATATCTCAGAAATGTCGGTTTCTATTTTCTCGAAAAGGGTTTTCGTAGGGCGAAATCTTTCGGCGCTCCTTATGATGTTGTCTACTTCCCGTTCCTCTAGCGGCGGGAGGCACCTTTCATCGTTTATGTTATGTATCAGGTCGTGGAGAGCTTTGCCGGTGATTCCCTCGTTTATGTATTTACATGCCACCCGGTATAATTTGTCGTTTCTGTCCCCTTCTGCGATGTCGTCTTGCACTCTCACGGCTTCTCTCTTGCGCTCTTTTAATATTTCTTTAATCAGCCATTCCGGGGCTTTGGCTATTTCCTTCGCCTCGTTGATTTCCCACTCATACCTTCTCCCGTTAGGGTGGATGCTGGGGCATACAACGATTTGGTTTCCATCTGTCCTGATGTCTACTCCGTCCCGTATGCGGGGAGTGCCCCTGGTGATTCTTTCGTCGTATTGGAAAAGGTAATGGTAACCACCGCTGCCGGTTATCTGTGTGAATGTTTCGGGTAATGGCCCGTGTTGGGATTCTAGCTCTTTTAGTGATTCCATCCCCTCATAGCCGTCGATGTCCAATACCCAAAATCCGCTCCGCTTACCGGTGACTACTCCTACGTTCCGCTTGGCTTTAAACCATTCCCGGATTGTGGCTTCATCGTCGGTGGCACATTCAACCCAATTATTTAGCTGGGGGACTTTATCTTTGTATTTGACGGGGATTACCTTCCACCCCCGATTTGCGTATTTTAGTGCTGCGTTTAGCAATTTAGTCACCTGCCTTATGGTCTGACTGCGGATACATGTTACCGTGCCACCTTTTGTAAATATCTGCTATTTTGGGAGGGAATGAGCTTTCTTTGATGTGGGACTGTAAAACCTTATAGACTTCCTCTTTCCGCATGAAGTGGATAATGCTCTGCCAGGATTCCACTGTCCCCTCTTTTATCTTCATCTCAGGGTAAAAGTCCAGCAGGTAACTAAACATTTCTGCAACCTCTTTTTTGTTCAAAATTTTCACCTCCCCAAGTATTTATTTAGGATTTCTTTTTTTTGGCTTTCCTCAGCAAGATTGCCCCCGATCCCGTTAACCTTTATCCACAACGCAGAGAACTTCTCCCGCAGTTTTTTTGTGCTTAGTATATTACTTTTCCAAAAGGTGTCTGACTGGCAATAATCTATGACTTGGCGTATCTCTTGCGGGCTTCTACCGTCAATCCTAATTAACTTGTCCACGTGCTCTGCCCAGTTTTGCAAGTTAGGCTTTTTTATCTTGGGGTCATTCCCTCGAATCCTTTCCAATAGGTAATTGGATAACATTAAGGGTTCGTCATCGTCGGAAAATTTATTTGACGACATAGGTTCTTTACTACCCTTACCTAACTCTAACCTAACCTGTGGCTCCGGTTTGGATACATCATGTATACATTCTGTATCCAGGAGTATGTAAGCGTTGTCATTATCGGGGTCTTGTTCTATTAAGGACTTCTCATATTTGTGAAATGTAGGGGCGTATCTGTCTTTTTGAATGTAGTTATGGATCCGCCAATGCTTTATAACACATACACCAGTTTGAAAAGGTATGACGAACTCTTTTGCAATAAGCAACTTGTAGTCATCGTCCGAACTGCCTATCATTCGCATTATCCTTTTGGGGGCCGATATAAACCCGTCATCATCTGCCCGTAATGCAAGGTGGAAATAGAGCATTTGTGTAGTGGCGGGCAAATCCAAAAAGTAGTCTGTGTCTATAACTTTTTTGCTGAACATTCTGCGGTTAGCCATTTAATCACCCTTTTTAATCTTTTTGTCATATTAAGTGCTTGTCCTGCATATACTAATGGCAGATGAAGTTGCCACGCAGGGCAAAAAAAATATTGAAGGCGGGGGCAGGATTCGAACCTGCAAACCTGGACGACTCTTACGATTCCTAGGCCGCCACACTTACGGAGGGGTCGACCACCCTGCGTCTGCCTATTCCGCCACCCCGCCCTGTCAACCAAATCTGCCACTAAGGGCATATAAAAGGCCCACATCACTTGTCTAGTTTCTTTTGCGAGAAGAAAGGAAGAGGTCGCTGATGTGGGCCGTAAATACCTATGTAAAATAAAATACCCTTCCCTGTTTCTTCTCGC
>SKOF01000587.1 GCA_007120155.1 Thioalkalivibrio sp.
TCCTTGTAGCCATTGCACACGATCACCCCGCCGGGGTGCGACAGCGCCAGCACCGCCATCAGCTCGGGCTTGCTGCCGGCTTCCAGGCCCACGCGCTCGCCGCCCTCGCCGAGGATGCGCTCCACCACGCTGCGCTGCTGATTCACCTTGATGGGATAGACCGCGGTATAGACACCCTCGAAACCGGACTCCTCCCGGGCCTGGTCAAAGGCCTGGCGCAGGCGGTGCACCCGGTCGCCGAGGATGTCCTCGAAGCGGATCAGCACGGGCAGGCCCGACTGCCCCGAAGCGCGCAGGGACTGCGCCAGCTCGTAGAGATCCACGCCGGGATGGTCGCTGAAGCCCGGAACACGCAGACACACCCGTCCACGGCCGTTCACATGAAAGTAGCCGCCGTTCCAGTTGGCGATGTTGTAGAGTTCGCGGGCTTGATCCAGGGTCCAGGCAGTCATGGGAGTTCCGATGGCATTGGCGGGATGTCCGGCGGAGATACCGCGATGGACATGAGACGCGCGTGCTTTATCATACTGCCTCCACCCATCCCGTTGGGAGCCCGAACCCATGTCACTGGACGCCCACTGGTTCTCGGAAGCAGACAAGGGCCTGGCCCTGTCGCTGCGCATCCGGAGAAAGCTCCATGAGGAGCAGACGCCGTTCCAGAAGATCGAGATCTATGAGACCGACTCCTTCGGGAACCTGATGGTGATCGACGGCTGCGTGATGCTCACCGGCCGGGACAACTTCATTTACCATGAGATGATGTCGCATCCGGTGCTCTATGCCCATGCCGAGCCCGGCAACGTGCTGATCATCGGCGGTGGCGATTGCGGGACACTGCGCGAGGTGCTCCGGCATCCGGAGGTCAGGCAGGCCATCCAGGTGGACATCGACGAGCGGGTCACCCGCCTGTCGGAGATGTATTTCCCGGAGCTGTGCGAATCGAATCACGACCCGCGTGCGCGGCTCCTGTTCGATGACGGTATCAAGTTCGTGCAGGAAGCGAAGCCCGGCTCCATCGATGTGATCATCGTCGACAGCACGGATCCGGTGGGCCCCGCGGCCGGCCTTTTCTCCACCGCCTTCTACAGGGACTGCATCGAGGCCCTGGGCGCCGGCGGACTGCTCGTCCAGCAGAGCGAGTCGCCGCTGCTGCACACCGAGTCCATCATCAGGCCGATGCACGACAGCCTGCGGACTGCCGGCTTCCGGGATGCGATGACCCTGCACTTTCCCCAGTGCACCTACCCCTCGGGGTGGTGGACCGCCACCATGGCCTGCAAGGACGGGCCTGTCACCTTCCGGCGCGAGAAGGTGGCCGAACAGAAACCCTTCGAGACCCGCTATTACAACGCCGCCATCCAGCGTGCCGCCGGGGCGCCCCCCGAGTTCTTCCGCAAGGCGCTGCTCGGGTGACCGTCAACGCGAAAGCCTCTCATCACTTGCCGCGTCCGGGCTTCAGCCTGTCCAGGCGCAACCGCTGACGTTCGTCGAACAGGCGTCTTGAACCCAGCCACACCGCGCCCAGGGTGCCGAAGCCGGTACCCGCGGCAATCAGGAACATGATCAGGATCTGGTATTTCACCGCCTCCATGGGCGGTGCGCCCGCGAGGATCTGACCGGTCATCATGCCCGGCAGGCTGACGATCCCGGCCGCCGCCATGGCGTTGATAATCGGCATCAGTCCGCTGCGAGCCGCGTCGCGGCGGATCGAAGAGATGGACGAGCCCCAGGCCTGGCCCATCATGAGCCGTGCCTCGATCACCCGGCGCTGCTGCCAGGCGGTCTGGGTGAGACGATCGAGGCCGAGCGCGATACCCGTCATGGTATTGCCCAGCAGCATGCCCAGCAGCGGAATGGAATACTGGGGCTCCCACCAGGGCGAGGGGCCGATCATGATAGTGAGCGCAAGCACCGTCACCGCGAACGCGGAGACGAACATGGACGAAGTGCCGATGCCGTAACCCCACCAGCCGGAGAAACGCCGCCCCTGGCGCGCCATCACCTCATAGCCCGCCACCGCCAGCATCACCAGGGACAACCCCGCCACCCAGTAGAGCTGAGCGTTGTCGAACAGCACCTTGAGGACCAGACCGATGAGCAGGAGTTGAACCACCGTCCGGGTGCCCGCCACCAGCAGGCTGCGGGACAGACCCATGCCGACTCGCGCCGTCAGCGCGGCAAGCACCACCACGAGAAAGGCGGCGATGGACAGGTCCAGCGGCGACAGAATGATCAGACTCATGCCGCCTCCTCCCGGAGTCCTCCCGACCCCATCAACAGTGACCGCCCGCCCACCCGCTGGCGTTGCAGCGGATCATGGCTCACCCAAAGCGCCGCCGCGTTGTGCTCCGACACGTAGTCACGCACCAGCCGTTCCACGCTGCGCGTATTGGCAGGATCCAGATTGGCGGTGGGTTCATCCAGCAGCAGCACACGGGGCCGGTTTTCCAGCAGCCTCGCCAGCGCCAGGCGCTGGCGCTCGCCGCTGGACAGCCGCTCGACATCCCATTCCCGCACCTCCGGTTCGAAACCGA
>SKOF01000412.1 GCA_007120155.1 Thioalkalivibrio sp.
ACGCGAAGAGCCGCATGGACGTCTTGCTTCAACTTCTGCCCGACGTCGCGAGCCACGGGGCGTCGACCTTGTAGGTTATCGGTCGCCTGCTTGACCGCCGCTTCGAGGGCGCTCAAATCAGACTCAGCATCAGTCAACTCTTTGCCGACAGCGGCAGCAGCACGCGCCCGATTTCGCACGAACTCTGACGCCGCTTGGTGTGAGAGCCACAACCGCCCCGCGAACCCACGCAACGCCACGATGAGCGCGTTCTGCGTCTCCTGGTGGTAGCGGTACAGGTCGAGGAGGACGTTTGCATCGACAGTGAGTATGCCTTCTCTCCAGATGGCCTCAACCTCGTCCTCGGTCATTGGCAGGAGATGTCCGAATCGCTTCTTCATCCTTCAAGCTTCCTTCCGTATCGTAGGAATACTGAAGTGCTGGGCCGGGAGGCGCTGGAGGCGCTCCCAGCAGCAGTACTTTCGCGACGAGGGTTGCTCCCTAGGAGGCTGGCGAGGAGGCTAGCGAGCATCGCCGTTAAACATCTCCGTCTTCCTGACCCTCAGTGCGCGGGGGCAACTCAAGTAGGCCCCTGATAGTACGGACCACCCCGACCGCGTTGAGCGTGAGAACGCTTGTGCCCAGGGAAGCCAATAAGGACCACTTATGAAGAAGAAAGCGGCGCAGCAACGCAAAAATTAGCCCGTAAAGATACCACCCGACCGCGAGGTAAACCAGCAACCAGAATAGAAGGAACATGAACTCCACAAGTTTACGCATGGCCTCCTCCGCGGCAGAAGACAGTTAAAACCCGAGGTTCGCACAGTCGACCCCACATTTAGGTAGAGTGGCATAGCGCTCGAGCAAACTTCAACGCTGCTGACACGCATGCGGCACTTGCGCCCTGGGAAGTTAATGAGACGCTGCAAGGGAGCGTGGCGGCACGTGAGCGGTACTCGGTCAGGTTCCGAAGGAGGCTGAGACGCCGGTGGTCTCGTCGTGTAGCACTAGGGGCGCGACCGGCCTTACTGCGGCGTTCGGTGCACTATCGAAACGCTCGAGACCTCTCTTGCATCTGGAGAGGACAGCTGAAAGGCGTGGCGCTGACTAGAAGGTGGCCAAAACGTTAAAGCGGATAGGCGTGCAAACTACCCCTGGAACCGTCCCAGGGAGCTTTTGGCGAACCATTTCCCGAGCCGCCTGGAGTGCTGCGTCATTCGCCTGCAGCGGGTCCTGTCTTGACAGGCGCGGCGCCGTGTCACATTTTATTGGTAAGTGGATCGGGGGTTCTCGGTCGGCGTTACGGCTCTGGTGGTTTCACCGGGGCCTTTCGCTTTTAAGGGACCCGCTTTAGGCCCCATCCCTCGAAATCCTTACCCGTTTTTGCGCGTCCACCGCTGCAGTAGAACTTGTGCGCTAGCACCTCGAAAGCCCGGTCGACGCTGTTGGGATGTAGGACATGGTTGCCGATAGGGCGAGCAGTCAGGTCGGCGAGTTGCAGTCCTGACGAGTTGCATTGCTTACTGGCGAAGACCAGCTCGAAAGGGAAATGCCTTTTTTCAACGTTGCCTCCGTCGCACACGCGGCGAAAGGCAAGTTCCAAGTCCTTGTCTTCTTTCTTGCCACGCGCCTCAACGACGACGTGCGTCTTCCGGTGACGTTGGTTTTTCTCAGCGAGGAAGCGGTCGAGCCGCTCCATGCAGAATCGTAAGGCCAAATGATAAGGATGCTCCGGGGCCGGGTGGAGGGCCTGGTAAGCGTTCTTGTCTATTGCACAGGCAATCAAAACAAAGTTGACACGCTCGATGATGGCGGTGAGTTCTCCGAGGAACGCATCACGAAGCTCTTCATTGACAAGCATTGTGAAGGCGCCGGTCTGCTTTCTCATGTCGCGTTCGTGCAGCAGCACAATATCGTGACCAAAGTATCTGAACTTGTGCCGCTGAAGCCGCGACACTACCGACTCTACGTAGTGCTTCTTATGGAAGACGCAGAACGAAAGCACGAACATGGGGTAGTTGCCATCAATGCTTGTCAAGCTATGGTCGCCGCTCTCGTCGACGTACACTACGTAGTCACTAAACTCGCTTGCGCGTTCCATGTTGCCTCTAGAGCGCTGCCCGCCGGCCGAAGCTGTACGATGAGACAGCTGTCAAGCCCGAGGATCCGGATAAGGTTCGTCTTTATAAGCAGCTAGTTAGCTGCTTGCGAGGCCTTCCTCAACCGCAAGCGCAGCCCAATCATCTACCTGATGAATCCACTGCGGTGTCGGCTTCGTTCTCAGGGAGGTTTCGAAGCGCTTCCCGCGATCTTCTCTGCGTCCAGAAGTACATGCCGATACCCATGACGAGGGAAGCGAAGGAGTGCGGGTAGAAGACCCAGTTGCCCATACGGATTTCTTGGGTCTTCAGGAAATGCCGGCGATAGCGCGCGAGGCATGGGACGTGTTGAGCCGGCAATCGATACCCAGAGTGGGTGGCCAGGCCAGGCCAAGGCCGAAGCCCATGGTGCCGCACGGGACCAAAGTGGCTCGTGTGGCCGCGTTTCAATGTGCA
>SKOF01000378.1 GCA_007120155.1 Thioalkalivibrio sp.
CTTGATGGCGCGGAAGGCGGTGGGCGCGGTGAACATGGCCGCCACCTTGTGTTCGGAGATCACCCGCCAGAAGGCGCCGGGATCCGGCGTGCCCACGGGCTTGCCTTCGTAGACGATGGTCGTGCAGCCGTGCAGCAGGGGGGCGTAGACGATGTAGGAGTGCCCCACCACCCAGCCCACGTCGGAGGCGGCCCAGTACACCTCGCCGGGCTTCACGCCGTAGAAGTGTTCCATGGTCCACTTGAGTGCCACCGCGTGGCCGCCGTTGTCGCGCACCACGCCCTTGGGTTTGCCGGTGGTGCCGGAGGTGTAGAGGATGTAGAGGGGGTCGGTGGCGGCCACGGATACGCAGTCGTGGGGCTCGGCGCCCTCGATGGCTTCGTTCCATTCCAGATCCCGCCCGGACACCATCTCGCCCGGTCCCTGGGGGCGCTGCAGGATGATGCAGTGCTCGGGCTTGTGGCTGGCCTGGTCGATGGCCTTGTCCAGCAACGGCTTGTACTGCACCACCCGGGTGGGCTCGATGCCGCAGGATCCCGCGACCACCACCCGAGGTTTGGCGTCGTCGATGCGCGTGGCCAGTTCGTGGGCCGAGAAGCCGCCGAACACCACCGAGTGCACGGCGCCGAGGCGCGCGCAGGCCAGCATGCTGATCAGGGCCTCGGGCACCATGGGCATGTAGATGATGACCCGGTCGCCCTTGGTCACGCCCAGTCTGGCCAGGGCGCCGGCGAACAGGGCCACCCGGTCGCGCATCTCGCGGTAGGTGATGGATTGCCGGGTGTCGGTGACCGGGCTGTCATAGATCACCGCGGGCTGATCGCCGCGGCCATCGTCCACGTGCCGGTCCAGGGCGTTGTAGCAGGTGTTCAGCCTGCCCCCCACGAACCAGCGGCAGGACGGCGACTGGCTTTCGTCGAGCACCTTTTCCCAGGGGGCGTCCCAGTGGATGGCCCTGGCGGCTTCCGCCCAGTAGCCTTCGGGATCGCGCACCGCGCGGGCGTAGACGTCTTCGTACCCCATGACTCACTCCTCTCCGATCACTGCCGTGGGGGATGCCCTCGAATCCTGATCGAAACAGCGCCGTGCCTGCGTGGTGCGGCGGATTGTATCGCTGGGATTTCGGGCATCCTCGAAATTGTGTGCCGGGTTCCGCCCCGGCCGGTTATCTCGACGCGAACGGAGTGTTCGGGTGCCGTGCCGTGGCCGAACCGGCGAGATAACCGGGCTAGTAGAACACTAGCGGTTTTGGCGGAAGTGTCAACAATCCGTTGGCGGATAGATTTCCAACACCTTGACTATCAATCATTATCAGATTCACTTCTGACGAGAAGTCATGAAATTGATGACCATTTAGCGCTGGCAGCGGGCGGCCTGCGTGAACGACGGGGTCCGCCCGGGCGTCCGTCGGCCGTCGTCACATGTCGGCGATAAGCTTGATGATGATCGCCGCGATGATGACCAGGGTGATGCGCTGGATCCACACCGCGCCCCGCGGGCCCAGGGTCATGTGGGCGCCGAGCCAGGCGCCGGCCATGCTGCCCACGGCGAGTACCAGTCCGAAGCCCCAGTGCACGTTGCCCGTGGCCATGAAGATGCCGAGCGCCGGCACCATGTAGAAGAGCACCACCAGCACCTTGAGGATGTTCACCTGCACCAGGTCGATGCGCAGGATCCGGTAGAGCAGCACGATGAACAGGATGCCCACGGCCACCTGGATGAAGCCGCCGTAGAAGCCGATGACGGCCATGGCGGCGATCACCGGCCATCGCAGGTGCGAATCCTCCAGGTACACCGTGTCCCGGTGTGCCGGCATGGGCATCAGCATGATCACCGACGAGCCCACCATCACCAGGATGAGAATCCAGCGAAACAGGTCGTCGCCCACCAGGGTGGCGGCCCAGGCCCCGACGACGGCGCCCGCCACGGCGGGTACGGAGAGCTTGATGCCCAGGCGCAGGTGCCGGTGTCCGGCACTGCGGTACTTCCACGTGGCCGTGATGTTCTGCAGGACGATGCCGACACGATTGGAGCCGTTGGCCGTGGTGCTGTCCAGGCCGACGAACATGAGCACCGGCAGGGTGATCATGGAACCCCCGGCGGACATGACGTTGAGAAAGCCCGACAGGGCGCCCGCCGCCAGCAGGAGCAAGACCTGTTCGAGGCTCATCTCAGGCTGAGAGCCGGCGATATCGCCAGAGGCCGAACAGCAGCAGGATCACGGTGGGCCCGGCAAAGGCCGCGGCCGTTGCATTGTCGGGATGGAATACCGTGGCGCCGGCCAGCGCGCCCAGCAGGATGCGCAGGGTAATGTCCGCCGCCAGCGGGTAGAGGAACCCGCCCTGCAGGGCGAAGCTGATGGCCAGCGTGCCGATCAGTACCAGGGTGAAGGCGGGCAACTGCGCCATGCCCGGCTGGATGACCAGGTCGGGGCGGGCAAAGATGGCGCCCATCATGAGCATCAGCGGCATACAGATCAGCATGGCAACCATCATGGTGCGGATGAAGGGCGCTTCCGCAATGCGCGAGGTGA
>SKOF01000288.1 GCA_007120155.1 Thioalkalivibrio sp.
CTGAAGAGAACGGCGGAGGTTTGATAGGAAGCTGGATAGCCTCCCCTTTGGAGTGGCTTTTTGATTTTTATGCCAGTTTGATAATACTGATAGCTTTGATGTTAATATCGATTTTCGTGATGTTCAATACGGCTTTACGTTTTGAACATTTCTCGGCGTTTTTCAGATGGTTAAAGAAACCGATAACAAAAACGAAAGAAGAGGAAGAAGATGAAGAGGAGGAGGAAGAAGATGAAGAGGAGGAGAGTCTCTCAAAAGAAAACAAAGAAAAAGAAGAACCCTCAAAAGATGTGGATGTTGAAAAAGAACCCGAGATCAAAGGAGGAGTTTTTTCAGGCATGACGGAGAAGTGGAGAAGCTCAAGAAATAAAAAGGAGGACGAGATGGACGCTCG
Source organism: Thioalkalivibrio sp. (assembly GCA_007120155.1). Taxonomy (GTDB): domain Bacteria; phylum Pseudomonadota; class Gammaproteobacteria; order Ectothiorhodospirales; family Ectothiorhodospiraceae; genus Thioalkalivibrio_A. Next base: position 395 of record SKOF01000288.1, read on the forward strand.
ACTACATTCGGAAGGAATAATGTACGAGTATTCAGCTCCCCCCACCTCTCTTCTCAAACCGGACACGGGAAAACCCGGTGTGGGCGATGTAAAAGCAAACGCCAACATCATAAGAAGAACTCTCGCCAACTTCGGCATCCAAGTTGAAATGGATGAAGTTTCAGTCGGACCAAGCGTCACTCGCTACTCATTGAAACCCGCCGAGGGAGTCAAGCTCTCCAAGATCATCGGTCTTCAGAACGATCTGGCCTTGGCTCTCGCCGCACACCCCTTAAGGATCGAGGCTCCGATCCCCGGAAAATCTCTGGTGGGAATAGAAATACCCAACAAAGTAAAATCAACGGTCGGACTTGGAACTCTTCTGGAATCGGAAAAGTATGCCTCTTCACCGAAATCCTTACTGGTCGCTTTGGGAAAAGATGTGTCCGGTGAAATGCACTATGCCAATGTCGCCAAAATGCCACACGTCCTTATAGCGGGAGCGACCGGAAGCGGAAAGAGTGTTACCATACATGCGATCATTACATCCCTACTCTACCGAAACTCACCCGAATATTTAAAGTTCATAATGGTCGACCCCAAAAGAGTCGAGCTTACCTCCTACAACAAGATCCCTCACCTTCTGACACCCGTGATAACAAACCCCAAAGACACGATCAAGGCTTTGAAGTGGGCGGCAAAAGAGATGGACAGAAGGTATGACATACTTGAAGCCGAAGGCGCCCGAGACATTGAGTCTTATCATGACAGAGTCGTAAAACCCGCAAGGAAGAAATTCAAAGACATGAAAGAAGAAGAGAGAGACCCGTTGGACCTGCCCGAAACCATGCCTTACATAGTGATAGTTATAGACGAACTCGCCGACATAATGGCGACGTACCCCAGAGAACTGGAAGCTTCTATCGTAAGACTGGCACAGATGAGTCGAGCCGTCGGTATCCACCTTATACTCTCGACCCAAAGGCCATCGGTCAACATCATCACGGGACTCATAAAAGCGAACATACCGGCACGTATTGCTTTACAGGTCGCTTCTCAAATAGACTCGAGAACTATCCTCGATTCCGGAGGGGCGGAGAAGCTCTTGGGCTCCGGGGATCTTTTATACCTTTCGGGAGAAATGTCAAAACCAAAAAGACTCCAGTCGGCTTTCATCTCTGAAGATGAAGTTAAAAAAGTCGTCTCATATATCAGAAAGAATTACCAAGGAGGGCTGGATGAAGAGTTGGACTTGGCCATAAATGAAAAAGAGAACGGCGGAACTCTTTTTAACGACAGCGTGGACGACGATGAAGATGAGGACGATCTTTATGAAGACGCAAGAGAGATCGTTATAGAAACCGGCAAAGCGTCGACTTCTTTTCTTCAAAGAAAACTCAGGATAGGATACAATCGCGGAGCTCGGCTTATGGACATGTTGGAAGAAAGAGGAGTGATAGGTCCCGCAAACGGGGCCAAACCCAGAGAAGTCTTACATAAACCCGAAGACCACGGCCAAAGTGGCTCCGAAGAGTCCGGAAGGTCGAATGACCAATATTAAAATATGATCGCCAACAGATGGAGAACAAAAATCAGGATATTCATTGTCATTTGCGCACTTGTGTCTTTTGGTTTTTACGGATACTTCCAAGCACAAAACCTTATAAAAGGTCCCGTAGTGGAACTTGAAACCCCTGAAGAATACCAAAAGGTGGAAGACAATGTTGTGATAGTCAAAGGCACAACAAAAAACGTTTCAAAAATAAATTTAAACGGCGCCCCCATTTTCATAACTCCCCAAGGAGATTTTATTGAGAAATTGCCTCTGATGGGACCTCATACTATAATAGAAATCGAGGCGTGGGACAGATTCGGAAGAGCTGTCAAAGTTCACCGGTCGGTCATAAGCGACTCAATATCTTCCAAAGATCTTTCGCAAAAATATATTGAATCCCGTCGAAGCGGTGAAGTTCATCCTGAGACAGCGGATGATCTCATACCTATAAATAATTTAGAAGTTCATAATCAATAAAATGTCCAAAAAAGAAACAAACAAAAAGAAAACAAAAGAAGAGGGAGCGCTTGACAACACCATAGAGGAGATAAAAACAAAATTCGGAGAAGAGTCCATCATGAAACTCGGCGAAA
>SKOF01000037.1 GCA_007120155.1 Thioalkalivibrio sp.
CCATGGCGAGATCGTTGACCGTGCCATGTACCGCGAGGCTGCCGATGTCACCGCCGGGGAAGAACAGCGGACGCACCACGTAGCTGTCGGTGGTCAGCGCGAGGCGCCCGGCGGGGGCCTCCAGCACCACCGCGTCCGGCGCACCCCGGGCCTCGATGCCGAGCGCCGGCAGGATCTCCGCCTCCAGCAGGGTCTGCTGCAGGCGCCCGCCGCCGCCGTGGGCCAGACGTACCGTGTCGCCGCTCATCCCGCCCTCCGGTAGTTCAGATAGGCCGCGCAGGCCCCCTCGGAGGACACCATGGGTGCGCCGAGCGGGTGGTCCGGGGTGCAGGCGCCGCCGAAGGCGAGGCAGTCGGTGGGACGGCTGATGCCACGCAGCACCTCGCCTGCGATGCAGGGGGATTCACCGGCCGGCGCCGGGGTCTCGGGCCGGAAACGGGCGACGGCATCGAGATCCCGGAATGCCGGACGCAGCGCGAGCCCGCTCGCGGGCAGGCGACCGAGGCCTCGCCATTCGCGGTCGGCGGGCTCGAACACCTGGTCCACCATGGCGCGCGCCCGGACATTGCCCTCCTCCCGGCTGACCCGCCGGTAGCGGTTCTCCACCCGGGCCTCGCCACGCTCCAGCTGGTGCACGCAGGCCAGCACCCCGTCCAGCAGGTCCACCGGCTCGAAGCCGGTGATCACAATGGGAACCCGGTAGCGGTCGGCCAGTGCGTGGTAGGGGCCGGCGCCCTCGACGGTGCACACGTGGCCGGCGGCGAGAAAGCCCTGGACGCGGCGCTCGGGATCGTCCAGCAGCCCCGCCATGGCGGGCGGTACCAGGGCATGGGAGACCAGCAGGGAGAAGTTCTCGAGCCCGAGCGCGCGGGCCTGGAGCACCGCGAGAGCCGCGGCCGGCGCCGTGGTCTCGAAGCCCACGGACAGAAACACCACCTGCCGCTCCGGGTTGTCGCGGGCCAGCGCCACCGCGTCGAGGGGCGAGTACACCACCCGCACGTCCCCGCCCGCCGCCCGGGCCGCCTGCAGATCCCCGAGGGCGCCGGGCACCCGCAGCATGTCCCCGAAGGTGCAGAGCATGACGCCGGGGGTGCGCGCCAGCACGGCCGCCTGGTCCAGGACCGTCCCCGGGGTGATGCACACCGGGCAGCCGGGCCCGTGGATCAGCTCCACGCAGTCCGCCAGCAGTTCATCCAGGCCGTTGCGCAGGATGGCGTGGGTCTGACCGCCACAGACCTCCATCAGCGTCCAGCACCGGGTGGCGGCGGCACGCACCGCCTCGACCAGGGTCTTTACCGACGCCGGGTCCCGGTATTCGTCCAGGTGCTTCATGTCTCCTCCCCCGCCAGGGCCGCGCCCAGGGTGGCGAGCGTGCGTCCGGCCTCGGCCTCGTCCACCACCGCGATGGCGATGCCGGCGTGCACCAGCACGTAGTCCCCCGGGGCCGCCTCCGGGGTACAGGCGAGCGACACCACGCGGCCCACCCCGCCGAAGGACACCCGCCCCTGGCGGAACAGGGGATCGTCGCCCTCAACGGACTCGAGCTTGCCGGGGATGGCCAGGCACATGGGGTCTTTCTCCTCGGTCACTGCGGGTTCGAAAGGCGCACGCCTCTGCTGCACAGTCAACGGCAGAAACCCTGTCGAAGTCAAAGGGCGCCGAAACACGCTGAAGTCAGGTGTCCCGTATTCCCCGATAACACAGGCAACCGGATTCTCCCGCCAGGCTGCGAGTACGCCGGCAAAGCCCCTTCCGGTCATTTCCTCCGTGTCCCCGTGTCTCCGTGAGAGTAGAGGTCTTTTCGGGGTGAAAACCATGATCTCTCACGGAGACACGGGGACACGGAGAAACCATTCTCCTGGTCACTTCATGCGTTGCCGGGCGCGTCATGGATCTCGTGCCGACGGAATCCGGTGCGTTCCTGGTTGCCTTGCTCCGACGACCAACGCGCCACCGCCACCTGCCCCACCGCCAGTCCGCCGTCGTTGGGCGGCAGGCGCTGCGGCCAGACCGGTGTGAAACCGGCCGAAGCCAGGCGCTCCACGCACAGTTCCAGCAGCAGCCGGTTCTGGAAACACCCGCCGGTGAGCAGCACCGTCTCCAGCCCCGCCCGCCGGGCCACCGCCAGCGCCAGGTCCGCCAGGGCATGATGGAGCGACAACGCCATCTCCCCCGGCGGGACACCCCGCGCACGGGCGGCGAGCAGGGCATCGATCAGGGGGCCCCAGTCCGCGACCCAGGGGGTGCAGTCCGTCTCGAGGCGGATCTCACCGTCCGTCCGGGCCGTGCCGACGGCGGCCTCCGCCGCGAACTGGACCGCCGCTGCCGCCTGTCCCTCGTAACCCGCCCCGGTGCGCAGACCGGTGAGCGCGGCCACCGCGTCGAACAGCCGCCCGGCGCTGCTGGTCGGGGGCGCGTTCACGCCCCGGGAGAGCGCGGCACTGAGCGTCCGCCATTCGCCCTCATCGAACAGCGCCCGCGCGGGCCCTTCGGCCAGCCGCCCCGCATCGCCGGCCTCAC
>SKOF01000055.1 GCA_007120155.1 Thioalkalivibrio sp.
AACCCGTCATTCCCGCCGTAATACGGATCGGGCACCTCCCGCTCGTCCAGTTCCTGCGCGAACTCCAGGAACAGGCGAATCCGGTCATGGGAGTCCGGCGGACAGATGCGCCGAGCGTTCTCGAGATTGTCCTCGTCCATGACGAGCACGTAGTCGAACTGTTCGAAGTCCCGCGACTCCAGCAACCGTGCCCTTTGCCCGCTCAGATCGACGCCGTGGACGGCGGCCATGCGTTGCGCGCGTTCGTCAGGGGGCGAACCCACGTGATAGGCATGGGTGCCCGCGGAGTCCACCCGCACCAGGTGCGCGATCCCGGCCTCATCGAGCATCGACTGGAAAACCCCGTGGGCCATGGGGGAGCGACAGATATTGCCCATGCAGACGAAAAGCACGTTCACCATTGATCAGACCTTCCCAATTGAGCGGCATGCAACCATCGCATCATCAAACATCCCGGGTCCATCACCCCATTGGGAGAGCACCCTTCATCCTGCGTCCCTTGACTCGACCCATTCCACCACCTCACCCACCGAGCACAGGACGCCATCGGGCGTACAGCCCTTCGGGGTGATGTCTGCCCGAGGGTTCACCCAGAGCGTGCGCAGGCCCACGGCCGCCGCACCCGCCACATCGCGCACCGGATCATCACCCACATGCAGGGTCTCGTGGGCGGCAGTGCCCGCCTCGTCCAGAGCGGCGGTGAAGATTTCCGGGTGGGGTTTGGCCACGCCGACACGGGCCGCGGTGACCACGAAGTCGAAGTGGTGTCCGATGCCGATGCGATGCACATCGGCATTGCCGTTGGTAATGGCCCCCAGACGATAACGGGGCCTGAGGCGCTCCAGGGTGACGGTCACATCGTCGTAGAGGGCCACCCGGTTGCGGGCTTCCCAGAACACGCGAAAGGCCGGCTCCACCAGGGTTTCGTCGTAGCCCGACTCCCGGGCGATCAGCGCAAGCCAGCGCTTGCGCAAGGTGGTCAGATCATGATGCAGTTCCGGGAACCGGGCGAACCAGGCCTTGCGGTGCGCCACCATGGCATCATGGTCATAACGCTCGGCAATGCGCGGATAATGCACCGACAACCACATGTGGAACGTCTGTTCCGCCCTGCGTATGACGGGCATGCAATCCCAGAGCGTGTCGTCCAGATCGAAGGTGATGCAGCGGATAGGCATGTGACGGCAGATAATGACTGGGGGGTATATGTTAACCGATTTTGCCGGCGGCCCGATGTCCACGGGATCACCCTTCCGTCCGCACGCGAGGCGCCATGGAGGGCACCCGGAAAGGAACCCGTACAGCGGCAAGCGACGATGGCGCCCGGTGCGCAGCGCGGACCGGCGGATCCATCCATCATCCCCGGGAATCGCCGGGGCACCGCGGACCCTCCCCGGGGTGTGTCCCGCGGCGGCATCACGGACACCCATGAGGCAGCCCAATGATTGACGTATTCCGCAAGACCTATCATCCGCCGGGCACCGCCCCCGGAACCCTGTCCACCGGCCAGCAGCCTCCGGCGGACGGGGCGCCCATGCAGATCCTGCTGTTCTCCGAAGGACAGGCCCAGGCGGCCGACGAAACACAACTCACAGACTGGACGACGGATCGCCTGGACCGCGTCGTCTGGGTGCACGTGCAGGGATCACCGTCCCACAGTCAGTTGCAACAGCTGGGCGAGTGGTTCGGCCTGCATGCACTGGCGCTGGAGGATGTGGCCAATACCGGGCAAAGGCCCAAGGCCGATGTGTACGACGATCATGCGGTCATCGTCCTCAATCACGCCCGCTGGCATGACAACGAGATTGTCCTGGAGCAGGTCAACCTGTTCGTGGGCGCCAACTTCGTGGTGAGCTTCCACAGCGGGTCGGGCGACCCCTTCGAGCCCGTTCGCCGGCGCATGCAAAGCCGCAATCGCAACCTGTCGAACATGGGCGCGCCATACCTTGGCTATGCCCTGATGGACCTGGTGGTGGATCAGTCCTTCCCGCTCATGGAAGACCTGGGCGCACTGCTGGAGGACCTGGAAGAACAGGTCCTGGGTTCAGCCACCCGCGAGACGCTGGAACACATCCACAACCTGCGGCGCGAGCTCCTGTTGCTTCGCCGCCAGCTCTGGCCCACGCGGGAAGCCCTGGGGCGGCTCATGCGCGAGGCCACAGGGGTGTTCGACGCAGCCACCATGCCCTATCTGCGGGATGTCTACGACCACACCGTGCACATCATGGACCTGCTGGAGTCCTACCGGGAGATGGCGGCCAGCCTGGTGGACGTCTATATCTCCAGCGTCAATTATCGCCTCAACGAGGTGATGAAGGTGCTCACGGTGATCGCCACCATCTTCATCCCGCTCACCTTCCTGGTGGGCGTGTACGGCATGAACTTCGCACACCCGGACAGCCCCTGGTCCATGCCGGAGCTCTACACCTACTACGGCTATCCGGTGGTCTGGCTCATCATGATCCTGGTGGCCGGCGGTATGCTCTACGCCTTCAAGCGACGCGGATGGTTTTGAGGG